>JBIICJ010000008.1:0-35694 GCA_044238965.1 Micavibrio sp.
CGAAATACAGGACACAAGTTCTTTCCCGTTTAAATCAATAAAGTCTTTGCCCGCTTCTAAGTTTACCAAAATACGGTTACCAGATAACGGATCTTTGAACGAAAGCGCATCTGTCGTTTGCAGCCATGTGCCGATTTGCACCTGTTTACAGCTTTCCAGCAATTCATGTTCAACTGATTGTGGTTCAACCTGGGCAATTTCCGCGGCGAAATCAGTAATGGGCTCGCGGTATTGGCTGACAATATTATCCAAACGGCCAATTTGATATTGACCCGCAATCCATGACCCTATGCCCGCGAGCAATAATATCGCCGCAAGGAACGCCATAGACCGCCAACGTTTAAAGTAAGGGGGGCGTGATGGATTTGTGATGTCAACCATGTAAATAGTATTAGCGTGCCTGTTTGCTCTTGAAAAGCCCCCTAGCCCCCTATAAAACCGCTTTATAAGGAAATTTTTTCTATGACGCAGAACGCAACCACCATCATTAATGGCAAAGAGATTGCCGATAGCTTGTTAACGGACATTGCCACAACGGTGAAAACATTAAAACGTGCGCCTGCCCTTGCCGTTATCTTGGTGGGGCATGACCCCGCGTCTGAGGTCTATGTGGGCAATAAAATTAAGGCATGTGCCCGCGTGGGTATAACCTCGACCGAACATAAACTCCCCGATAATGCCAGCGCAGATGATGTGACGGGTTTGATTACCCGTTTGAATAACGATTCCACAATTGACGGTATTTTGTTACAACTGCCCCTGCCCAAACATTTAAATGGTGATGCGTTGGTGCAAACCATTTCTCCCGCCAAAGATGTTGATGGGTTGAATATTTTAAATGCAGGGAAATTAATGGCGGGCGATAAAACGGGATTTGTACCCTGCACGCCCCAAGGTGCGTTACGATTGATCAAAACAATCGAACAAAATTTATCAGGCATGAACGCCGTTGTGATTGGTCGTTCCTTATTATTCGGTAAACCAATGGCGCAATTATTATTGGCGGAAAATTGCACCGTTACCATGGCGCATTCGCGCACGCGTGATTTACCCGCATTGTGCCGCAACGCCGATATCGTGGTTGCCGCCGTGGGTCAACCCGAAATGGTGCGCGGTGAGTGGATTAAACAGGGCGCAATTGTAATCGATGTCGGCATCAACCGTATTACAGCCAGCGATGGAAAACAAAAATTGGTGGGTGATGTGGCAACAATTGAGGCCAGCGTGAATGCCCGCGCCATTACCCCCGTCCCTGGCGGGGTTGGCCCCATGACCATTGCCTGTTTGATGGCCAATACGTTATTGGCCTATCAACAATCAGGGCAATAATCCCATATAAATTTCCTGAATTATAAAAAATAACTTGACCAAAGTTGAGAAAATATGGTCATATCCGTAATTATTTTTTAAGTTTTACCTAATTTAATCAGGAAAAGTAAAAATGAGTGATGAAAATATTCTCCCTTTTCGCCGCGATCCTAATAGTGATGGTTTAACCGCCGCCCATAATGAAGCCGCCGCAACGCAACCAACAATGATTCCCGCGCCAATCAATGCACCCCGAGTGAGTTTATCATATACAATCAGCGCCGCGGGTTTTCCTCCCCCAACGATTATACCAAATGTAACCGTTACAGCTCCTCAGTCTATTCCAGCAAATGATCCACGGCTTGAAACCTTCACAAAAATTATCGGCGGTATTCTTTATTTAAAACGTTATGATGCTCTTGAAAAATTATTGTTAGATCCGATCATGGACACATTGAGTACCATGCCAATTACGAATTCAAAACAATCAGCATTATCTTTCTTATTAAATAAAGATTTTTACATTCATCCTGGCCAAACTTTATCAGCCAGTGGTTCAACACCCAATACACGCCATGCATATTTAATTAATGAACTCTGTTCAAAATTAACAGATGAACCGAATGAAACAGCTGATAAAATGCAAACACATATTCGGAATGTTATTCGTACATTATTGACCATGGATGAAATTAATTGCACGCGTGAGGAACGTTACCGCAAAGAGAAAAAACCATTTCATTATATCGCCACATCGGGCAATTTGGAATTTGTGGAATTGTTTATCGCCCGCCGTCCTAATCTTATCCCCGAACCACATTCCGAAGATGGCCGCGATATCGTTGCAACTTTAAAATCAGAATATATAACGCGGAAATCACCCGCCCAAAAAGCAGATGCCGCCGCGCGTATAAATGACATTGTTACAATGATCAGCGAAGCCACAACCCAGCGCAATTTAGAAAATGGGGATTTTAACCGCATCAGCCCCGAACAATATATTGCGCGTTTAATGGGTGAAGTTCCTGTGGTGATTGACCCCAAATCTTTACCGCCCGCCGAAGCACCAAAGCGGATTTCGGCCCCCAAAGGCGGAAGAAAGCCCAAAAAAGACAATGGGTTAGAGCCACAATAACCTTTCCTTGAAAAAATATTGACATAATATTAAAATATTGTTAATGTATTGAAGGATTTCATACAAACGACATTTGGGAATAAGGATTTTAAACATGGCAAACTCTTTAAAAACAGCAATCGCAGGTATTTTTGCAGGCGTAAGCGCATTGGCATTAAGTGCGTGCTCAACTCCAGAAGTTGGCGGACAGTGTGAGATTACTGGCGACGGCACAATTGCTGTTACAAATACAAATAGTGGAAATAAATCACACGAAGCTGAAATTAAAAAAGACGAAAACGGAACAGTCTATGCGTATCCGACACGCGTTTTCAATTCTGGGTATGACCGCAATGAAACAATTACACATCCAAATCTGCAAATTCGCATTGAACGTGAATCGCAAGAATGTTTTTTTGATGATGGCGGCACTGGTGAACAGTTTCGCATTCAAGGCGGTGCTCCTGGTGTAGACAAAAAATCACCAGCTCCTTTCTAAAAAAAATTCTCTAATTCTCCAAACATAAAATAAAAAAAGGCGGGAAAAATATCTCCCGCCTTCTCCTTTTGATCTTTATATAAATTTATCCTGCGGCAGAGGTGAAACTTTCCGCGCCATCAAAGGCAAATAAACCATCATATTTCACAGGGCTGTAACCCTTTGCCATGATATGATTTAACAACGTAATAAAGCTTGTGTTATCAACCGTTCCTTTAAAACGCAAACGCCATAAATCGGTGGTTTTGGTATCGGGCTGTCCGCCTGGCCATACTTTTACGCCGCGATTTGAAATTAATTGTAATGTGATGCCTGATGGCAAACCATCTTTGATTAAATTAAAAATGCTTTCGGGTGTTTTGTCGCGCACTTCGATATAAATATCCGCGCCGACCCATTCCTTTTTCGCCATCGGCAAAACTTTCAATGGCGGTACTTTTAATGCGCCTGTGCCTTCAGGGTATGATTGCACGGGCAATGTTGTTGGTGTTTGCCCCATACGTTCACATACCGCCGCCGAAAATTCGGCTGTGCCCACGCGTTTTTTGCTAAGGCCGTCTTTGTAAATATCGCCCGTGTGAATACCGTCCTCAATTGTTTTCAGCCACGCATTATGCACGCGTGTCGCCGCCCCGCCCTGACCGATATGCACGAGCATCATGATGGATGCAAGCAACAAACCCGATGGGTTGGCAATGCCTTTGCCCGTAATATCGGGCGCGGTGCCGTGCATGGCCTCGAACATTGCGCCCTTCTCACCGATATTTGATGAAATACCTAAACCGACAGATCCTGCCACTTCGGCCGCAATGTCAGATACGATATCACCATATAAATTTTCGGTCACAATCACATCAAAATCCATCGGACGTGATGCGATGCGCGCCGCGCCAATATCAATGATCATACGATCTTTTACGATGTCGGGATATTCCGCACCAATTTCTTCGAATACTTTGTAAAACAAACCATCGACAATTTTCATGATATTGTCTTTGACCATACAGGTTACTTTTTTACGGCCATTCGCGCGTGCATATTCAAATGCATAACGGCAAATACGTTCCGACCCTGGGCGTGAAATTAATTTCAAACCTTGTGTCACGTCTTGTGTTAAACGATGCTCGATCCCTGCGTATAAATCTTCTTCATTTTCGCGCACAATGACCATGTCCATTTTGTCATGTAACCCATCAATATACGGCGCGAATGACTGGCATGGGCGCACATTGGCATATAACCCCATCCCTTTGCGGATGGTCACATTCACCGATTTATACCCGCCGCCCGATGGGGTGAAAATTGGCCCCTTCAGCAATACACCTGTACGGTTGAGAGATTCCCAAGATTTATCTTCGATCCCGTTCATGACCCCGCGTTCAAACACTTTTTGCCCGACTTCAATCTCTTCATAATTTAATTGCGCGCCCGCAGCCTCAAGGATTTTAAGTGTTGCATCCATAATTTCAGGGCCGATTCCGTCACCTTTGGCAATGGTAATGGTGGTTTTTTGGGTCATATCGTGTGTGTCCGTTAAGAAGGGTTAAGATGGGGTTTGAAGTATTATTCTGTGGACTATACCCTAAAACAAAGGAATTAAGGAGTTGTAAAATTTGACAAAACTAACTTTTTTCTTTTATGAAAAGAGTATGAGTGATTTTTCTGAGCTATTTAATGAGTACCTGGGTAACGAACCTGAAAAGATTACCATCCCCCTCACCAAACCGTCTGAGGATCGTCGTTTCACCTTTGGTGCAAAAACATATACAAATTTTGCAGGATTCAAAAAACTTGTAACCGACAGCGCCCACGCACAGGGGCTGTCATTAGTGCGCATTGAACGCGAAGATTATAATAATGTTGTGATGATCTATGCCGATCCTGATGATTATTTGCCTCTGCTCTTTATCGCGGGCGGTGATATGAAACAACAGCACGAAACATATTTAAAATTAGATCGTTCACACACACCTTATGCCGAACAATATAAAATAGCCTTAGAAGAATATTGGGAAACTTTTCGCATTGAACACAATAATAAATTCAAAGCAAAATTTTCTGTGACAAAAACTGATTCTGTTCGCGTCACTGTATCGGGGTTAGCTAATTTATGCCATATCCGCAGCATCCATCAAAAAGGCGCATTATTACAGGACACTATCCGCACATCAACCGATCCATTTTACGATGATTTTCCTCTGTCGCGAACAACATCACAATCATTGGGGCGGCGTGAGCCATGACAATCGATTTAAGCAAAACATTTGAAGCAAACATATCTTTCAACAATCTTCACGAATTCTCAATTCCCACATGGAACCATGACCAAGATTATTATTATGTAGCAACACAAATGTACGCGACCTCGGATGAATTGATCAATGAAGCGTATCGTTTGAATCGTTTATTGGGATTATCATTAATCGCCGCTGTTGAAAATGAAAGGCGCATATCATTCTATAGTAAAACACAAAAAGATTCCTTTACGCTCTTTTCACTTCTGTGTGGAAATGGCGAAGCCCAATTTTCATTTCCGTTAGATTTACCGTTCCATGTTGTGAATTGGAAAAAATTTCAAAAGAATTTTCATCATGTTTGTATTGACCAGAATATTTGGGCTAATTTTGAAATGGACACAATCTATGTTCGCCGCATACGTGTAAATACAAACAGTACCGACAGCGCAAGTATTCTTATGCGCTTGCACGATGAAGGTGCATTTAACATCGGCCTACACCACAAGGCCATCAAAATTTTACCCGAATTCCCCACATAAAAATTATTTTTTGCGCGCCATACTAAAAATTCCGAACGCTAATAATGCAGATATAATTGATCCACCCAGTACGCCCAACCGCACTTCGGCCTGACGCAATGTATCTTCATACGCTAATTCACCAATAAATAATGACATGGTGAATCCAACGCCGCACAAACAGGATAAACCTAAAATTTGCATCCAATTTGCGCCTTCTGGTTTTTGACAAAGGCCTGATGTCACTGCCATGGCGATCATACCAAATATACCGATAATTTTACCAAATACTAATCCGCCCATGATGCCAAATGTCACAGGCTCAATTAAATGATAGAATTCAATACCCTCAAACGACACACCCGCATTCGCAAGCGCGAATAACGGCATCACACCAAACGCCACCCACGGATGAAGGGCGTGCTCTAATTTTTCAAGTGGTTTACGTGATGAATATTTTGGACATGACAACGGAATGGTCATCGCCGTCATCACGCCCGCGATGGTCGCATGCACGCCCGATTTTAACATCGCAACCCACAATATGAACCCCAATAAAATATAGGGCGCAATGCGCATGACACCTGTGCGGTTTAAAACAACCAACCCTAAAAATGCAACAAAAGACATCAATAACGGCACCATATTGATGCTTGATGTATAGAAAAAGGCGATGATCAATACTGCACCCAAATCATCGATAATCGCGATGGCGAGCAATAAAATTTTTAAACTCACAGGGGCGCGTGTTCCCAATAACGCCAAAACACCTAAGGCAAACGCAATGTCGGTTGCAGTGGGGATAGCCCATCCGCGTAAATTCTCTGGATGATGTTGGTTCGCAAGCCAAAAAATTAATGCGGGCACAATCATACCGCCAATCGCCGCGAGTAAAGGTAACAATGCGCGTTCGCGTGATGATAATTCCCCACGCAATACTTCGCGTTTAATTTCTAATCCCACAAGGAAAAAGAAAATCGCCATAAATCCATCATTGATCCATAGCAGCAAAGGTTTTTGAATTAAAAAATCCCCCATATTTGTGCCCAAAAACCCGACGGTAAATTCCACTTCATTCAAAATATAATGATACACATCATGGAACGGAGAATTTGCAATCATTAATGCCACTACAGCGGCGATCATTAACAAGATACCACCCGCAGCTTCGGTTTGGAAAAAGCGACGTGTCATCGCTAATAATTTGGGGGGTGATGAGGATGGGGAATAGTTTGTATCAGTCATACCTAGATTTATAACAAAAAAAACGGTAAAGTGAAATCACTACTTATCTTACTCGTACTTTTCGTGGTTTTTCTGATGTTTTTGCACCTCTCCCCTATTCCTCGTGCCATTTTATTGGCTGTGATTGCCTATACTGGTTTTTCAATTGCCGATGCAATGGCAAAATTTTTGCTGCAAACAAATTCTGTCCCCGATGTGATGTTTCGCGGTGCGGGTTTGGCCTGTATTGCCTGCGCAATCTGGATTTTCAAAGCCAAGGGATGGCGCGGATTTTTTCCTCCAAATATAAAATGGCATATGGCGCGCGGTGCATCCGTTTGTATTATTGCTTTTTTATGTGTGACCGCATTTGGTAAAATGGCATTACCTGATTTTTACGCCATTTCATTTATGTCACCTTTTGTGACTGCTATTTTAGCTGCTATCATTTTAAAAGAGCCATTAGTATCACACCGCATGATCGCCATCGCCTTTGGATTTATTGGCGTTCTGACTGTCATCTTTGCTGATTTATCACACTTAACTGATGGCGTATATTATGCAGGTGCCGCCGTCATTGTCATGGGGTTTAATATTTTAATCATTCGCAAAATTGGCCCTCATGAATTTTTACCGCTTTATGGATTTTTTCCATTTTTATTTATCACGATTGCCACCGCGCCATTGGCCATTCCCCACATCTCAATGCCTGAAATAACAGATATTGGTTTATATGGATTTTATGCGGTTTGTATTTTCATCGGACAAATTTTTATATCGCTTGCCTTTTCTACCGCGCCCGCCGCCGCTGTGGTATCACCCTTTCATTACACGCAAATGTTATGGGGTATTTTATTTGGCTACGTTATATTTAACACTGCGCCGACTATACCCACACTTACTGGCGGTACAATTATTATTTTGGCAGGTCTTTATATGATCATTACTGAACATTGGCATCAAAAATTACACCCGCATTAATTTTTTGATGCACGTTTTTCTTCGCTGCGCTTATACACGTAAATGCCCATGACAGATAACCCAACCGCCCAAATCGTGCCCAAATTTTCCATGGCATTAATAACCAATGCCGCATTTTTTGTATCAAACACAACCACATAAGCAAGCGCGAGCATTTGCGCCGCCCATGTCACCGCGATCATATATCCAAATGTGGGGCGCATACGACGGACATAGGAATCTGTTGATGATACTTCGGCGCGCAATGATTGATTAACTTCGGATAAAATTTCGCTGCGTTCTTTTTGTTGTAATTCTTCCAAACGCTCGACATGTCTGTTCATCTCGGCCATTTGTTCGGGCTTGATTTGCCCGCGCGTAATTGCATCATCCAATGTGCTGAGTGCTGCCGATGCACCTTTGGCGGCGGGGTGATCGATCCCGCGTAATGCTTCGGAAATACCTTTGATTACCATCGGAATACCAAATTGTAATAACGGTGCAACCATGTTTAATGTCCTTTCATCAATTTATAAAATATGTGTCGTCCAATACGCGCCGATGGCGTTTGTCCTTGTGCCCAATGCGGCAAAATATTACGCGCATGATAATGATCCGCGCCGCCCGTAATATCAGGCAAAAACCCCAATAACACGCGCGAACATGTACGTTTTGCGGTTGCAAATAACGGATCTGATTCCTCATTCACCGCAATCACCAATCGGCGATTGGGATCATCTTTATTCCAACATGAAAATTGATATGGTTTCTGGCATACTTGTAAAATAGTATTACCCCACCAATACCCGCCCATTTTTTGCGCGATTATCACGCGGTTTACAATCACATGTGCAACGGCTTGCATACCTGTAATCCCCTCACCACGCGCTTCGCCCCACACAGTGCGCGCCATCACATCGAGTTCCAAATCTTGATATAATCGGCGCGCTTCGGATGAATTTTTTGATGATAACGGAAATAAATTTGATCGATGGTGTTGTTGATCATCCTTCATGGGATATCCTTTCGGTTTTAAGGGCGGTAACATCTAATTTTGCTTCGATGCGTAATAAATGTGATGTCAAACGATGTTCTAAAATTTTGACATCGGATGTTTCGGCATATTGCTCCGCCACTTTTAATTTATGCGCGGCTAAATCTTCGCGCGTTCGCCAAATTAACCAAAATAAACAACTCATAACGGGAATTTCGATGACCGTTATCCACCAATTTAAATCGGTAAATAATTGGCTTTGCTCTATGCATTGCATGCATATGTCTCCTTTTGTTTAAATTTTAAAATTATCAGTTTTGATAATGGTTGGTTGTGATCCAATCCATTGCGGGCGTGATCCACCATCTCTGCGCGTGCCCGCGCCTGACCCGAATGAAAACCGCATTGGTTGTAATGACAATGCGCCCGCGACAGCATCTAATACATCATCTCGCGCATTTGATAATGATGGTGACCATTCATTTAATTGTTGTTTGAATGGCGTGCGCAGAACTGATTGATGCACGTACAATGATTTCGCTGCCAAAATAACATCAAACGCTTCTAAAATGCGTAATGATTTGGCGCGGCGTGATGTTATTTCTTGTACCATCGCGCCTGCGCGCGCTTTGACAATTTCACGGCGCAGAATGCTGGGTAAAAATTTACCCAACCCATTCGTTTCAATACCAATATGCGGAACATGAAATGTTTTTAACAATTTTGCGACTTGCGCGCATTGTTGCGTGGCCTCGTCATCACTATCATTTACATGCGCCGCGATTAACGCCACATGATGCAAATAAAATTTATGATTTTGGTCGGCAAATAAAATTGCCAAAACACTATGATCACTCACCCGTCCATGCGCGGCAAAGGCAGGGTCCCACCACGCCACGCAATACGCCATTTTGATGCCATTAATTGATAATTGCGCGGTGTTATTCGATTCAATATATTCAATATCACCATCATAAATATGCAATGCCGCACTATCAAAACGTCCCTCGGCGATATTTTGCGGCGTGAGCATCATTTGGCTTTGAAAATGATGCGGGCCTGTTTTTAATTTAATGGCATTGATTATATCGATTGAAAATCGTTCAGGCCATTCTGATTGTCCGCGCGCATTAATGACCGGCACTTTTAGGTCACGAAAATTTTTTAAAAATGCTTCATCGCCATATGATTGATAAATCGTCTCATAATGATGAGGCGTGCCGATATAAATTTGTGTACCATTCGGCGTTAAAATATAATCTAATTCCGCTAATCGTGTCCGCAAATCTTCCCGTTTTTGCGCACTATCCGATGTTTTGGGTACTTCGACATCATCACAAATAATCACATCGGCACGCGTTCCCGTTAAATTACTGGTAATCCCTTTGGCCAGCATCGATGGATCACGCAATTCGGAAGTGCGTTTCAATGTAAATCGATCACTGCCCCATTGATCGGCTGTTTTCGGTTTTAAATTTTTGGTGAAGGGATGTTTTTCAATGATGCGTTTGGTTTGGCGTACCATTTTCCGTGCCAATGCACCATCGGCAGCGATAATTAAAATGCGTAAATTGGGATCACGCCATAATAACCATACACAAAACAACCCCATCAATGTTGATTTCCCGCACGATCGAAACGCCATTAACAACAACCGTTTATGATCATTCATCCAGGCGTGGTGTAACCATGATGCTATTTTGAAATGCACCTTGGGCGTTGTTTGTCCTTGGAGTTTATTCCACACAGCGAGGAAAACAGGGAAGTTAAGTTGATCTGTGTTTTTATGTGACATTTACTCATCCTCCTCATCTCCTTGTTCGGTGGCAATTTTGTTATATTCGTCTTGGGCGTGTTGAATAATATCTTGTAATTCAGGGTGGTCATCGGCATCGGTGAGGTTGGCAAGTGCCGCAAGCTTCATCAATAATTCAATATGCGCAATGGCAACCTTTGCCGCCGTGTGATGTGCACCAAATCCTTTGGCATCTTCGGGCACATCTTGTCCCATAAAATGGTGATAAGATTGGAACGCTTTTTCAAGTGCTTCGGGTAAAAACCGCGCAATATCATCACGCGATTTGGTAATCATTTTCTTTGATTTTCGGGTCATGAAAACAAACCTGACGCCAGAGATAATTGCCCGCGACGACGCGCATTTGCTTCTTCCAATAAATTGCGCTGGCGGCTTTGTTGCAATGCCATTTCATCGGCGCGTGCTTTGATTTGTTCAATGCGCGTGCGATATGTTGATTCAGAATCAGAATCATCAATGATGGAATTAAGCACAGTATCCGCCGATCCATTATCATTTACGCTGATGCCTTGTGCCGCAAAATTGGCTTTTTGCCGTGATAGCGCGCGGTTTAAAGTCAATGCGCGGTTACGTTCATATTGTTCTGTTTGTGCAGCATCGAGTGCGCGCTGTGATTGCAATCGTTGCAGCGCATTTTGTTCATCCAAACGATTGATTTTTGATGCCCCGCTATCCCTTTGGCCTATGCGCGCTGCCTGCGTTGCTAATGAAATGACAGGCGCAATTGATTTCCCAATTTGCAATGCGGGGGCAATGGCCGATGTGAATCCACCCATATTTAAATCTCCTTTTTTGTTTATGTGATAAAATTAATCGTTGATTTTGATTTCCGATTTCACGCCCAATAATGTGAATGGCACGGGGTGATCTTGGTCGATCATCCATAATGGTTTGGTTAAATCTTGTGACCATCCAAAGGCGGATACCGAAATATCCCCTATCGTCAGTGGCGATGTAGTGGGCAATATGGCGGGTTGCCCCGATTTTAAAATCACATTACGCAAACCCCGTCCAACATCGAGCCGTAACGCCGATGTATTGAGTAACCGAAATGTCGCCTCAATCATGCGTACATTTTTGGCATTCGCCACAACACCCGTTAAGGATGGCGGTAATGGTTCAATGATATGACGATACGGCAAACCAATTTCGACCGTAATCGCCGCAGGTGAAATGGTTATTTGACCACTGGATACAGTTTGCGATGATAGCACATTGCCATCCGCCACAATTCGTACGGTTTGTCCATTTAAATGTGATAATCCTGTCCATGTGGTGGCAGCCGTTCCCGATGTTAATGTTAATCCCGCATCAACGCGCAACACATCATCAAATCGTTCCAGAAAATATTGTGATCCACGCAATATAATCGCATAAGTTTCATCACCCGTATTTGCAATTGACGTTACTGTGCCATCAGTTTCACACAGCGTCCACGCCAAAATATCTTCGGTGCGTTGAATAGTGAGTGCGGCAATTTTTCCATCACCGCGCACCACATAAAGAATGCGGCGACGTGGGTCATAACATTGGTCAACAGGGTTTACCAACATATGTTTTGCTAATAACGCCATATCATTTGATCGATATGATTGCGCACTGTCGGTATAGGTAAATTCACGCAATTCTTGTCCATTGCGCGCCATAAATAAAGATGCACCATCAACCGATAATGGCGGTAAGTAACGTGATGTTATTGATCCCACGCGTGTTTGGCGGCGAATTTGCGCCGTAATGGGCGTGAGTGGTGAACTGGCCACCACATATTCCGCGCCATTTGTAAAAATTTGCAAATCACGTCCTGAATATAATCCTCGAATGGCGTTGGCTTGGTCAGATAAAATACCAAATTCAATAGATTGGGAATCTAACCCTGTGCCTTTGAAAAAATTAGTTATATCGCCCGTCTGTGACATCCATATACGGTTTGGTAAATCGCGTGATCCGCCGATGACTAATCGATCTTGATGGAAACACGCGGTTGTCGGATACCCGCGCACGGTAGAAAAAGCAGGTTCTTGCCACAATGTTGTTGCTGTTGTTGTGCTTAATGTCTGAATAACCGTTGCTGATGCCGATGTTCCCGATGCTACTGCTGTAATGGCAATTTCACGGCCACCAATACGCCATCTAGTCCCGACATAGGCCGCTGAAAATACAGCCGCCGATGCTGTAACAGTAATATTTCCTGATGTTGCCGATGGTGTTAATGTAACCGCTGCGTCCGCAAATTTAAAATAGGGTTGAACCACAACATTTGATTCAATTAACCATGCCCATTGTGTCAATGTATAGGTAGTGGCATTTGTACGTTTTAATTGCATCATCGTAACGTCTGGATGAAGCAATAATAATGTATCAGATGATTGCGCCCATGAAATTTGTGACAATTGCGCGGTTGTCCATGGTGCGGTCAATGTAATAACAAATGCGCCATTCACGTAAACATCCATGCGTCCATTTGATACGACGGCAAGCCCGCCCGCTTGCGCGGCAAATTCAAACGGGATTAATCGCGCCTGCCCCACCAAAGTCGTAAGATAGCGCAACCCCGCACGACGCGTGATACCACCTGTCGGTAAAATAGATACATTGCGCAATTTTGATGCGCCATTGGCATAGGCGGCTATCTCACCGCGGGCTAATAATTCGGGTGAAATTTCGCCTGCGGTAAAATTGGTTGTGGTTTGACGAAGTCTGGTCATGGATAAGTCCTTATATTTAAAAAGTTACCTACGACAGCGACTGCTGTCGCGCCCGACGGTTGGGGCGGAACGATTGACGATGTCAATCGCTTTAAAAACGTGAATTGATGAGTGAAAAGTCAGTGAGCGCATTTGGCGTGTCTTGTTGCGCATCAATTTGACGCGCGCGAGCGAATTCTTGATCGGCCAATCGCGCCAGCAAATCAGCGCGCGATGTATTTTCGGTTAACGGCAAACATAATTCTGCCGATAAACGCGCCATCAACGCCACATCAAAATAAGGCGGGCATATTGCGGTTGAAACGCGCGCAATATAGGTCAAAATCACACCACTGGCATTGGTATGAAGAACATTACCCGTCATGCGGTATGGAATGCCACTGCCCGCATTATTCGCGCCGATGGAAATGACGCGCAATATATCATTCGGCAAATTATAGGCGAATTGATAATCAGCCACGGGCGCGGTTGATGACAATGTTAAGGCCGCTTGCACGGTTGCAAAGCTCCACGCATAAGATGATAATAATCCATCACGCGTGGGCGCGTATAATAATGATGCAATTTCGGCCTCAGATGAACCATCAGATAAACTTGTGATCGGGCGCGCGCCCAATTTAACCAGTGCACGCGTGCATAATTCGATATCGGTTAACGCCATTGGCATTACCTCCTTTTTCGTGTTTCAAAAAATTTTGTGATGATTTTATTCAGACAAAGGGGCGGAATGGGAATACATCTTCATTCCGCCCCTTTCCTGAAATATGCGCAGGATAAATCACGCGCATATAATGTGACGCCAAGGTTTTATCGACAGAGGGGAGAACATAACCTTGTATCGCGGGTTTATAACGGGCTAGGACATCATTATAAACAAACGTCACATGATCTTTTGTTACGCAACAAACGGCGCGATGGTAACAGTTGCACCGTTATTTGCGGTCACGATGTAAAACACAGTTGCGGGTGTACCGCCCGTGTTCATCGTGGTAATGATCAAATCATTCACCCGTACCATCGATGCCGCATTGTTAAAATAACCTGCGGCAATCACTGTTGCTTGTAAATCGGGTGTTGTAAAATGCCACAATGTAAAATTATTGGCATATGCCAATACACTGAGGTCTTTGGATAAAAAAGCCATATTCAATTCCTTTCAAATGTTTCTAAAAATGATTAGTCAGGTGTCTCGTCGCAGTTGATGACAACAACACCTGTACCATCAATCAATGTCGCGCCTTGGCTCATCATATTGTTGACGAAATGCGCCGCTCTATCGCCGTGCCATGTGACATCAGTTTGAACGTCTGAACCCGATGCATGACCCACCGCTGTTTTGTGGAACCAGAAACATTTGCGGATATCGTTCGCATCAATCGGCAAACCAGAGTATGGAATCCATGTGGTGCCGAGCCATTTGCGCGCAACCGTATTTGTGTTGGCATATGGTGTTTCATCGGTGCCGATAAAATCAGCCGATGTGAATTCAGGAATTTTCATCAATTCCGCCCATTGTTGCCATCCGACAATCGCAAAACGTTGTCCGTCATCGGGAATGTCGTTTTTACCGAGCAATTCAAACGCCTTTAGTAATTTATCGCGTGTCATACCGACATTGGCATCTGCAAGCGTAAGCGCTGGCACGTTAGCGGCGTTAAGTGCATTCACGATCAATTCATCTGTCTTACGACCCAAAGCATAAGCGCCCGCATTCGCGATCACTTGGCGTTCATCATGCGCGATTTTGAGTTCGTCCAAACGATCAACCCAATCACCCGCATAAAAATCTTGCAAACCGCATTCAACCGATGTGTAGGTTAAATTCATCACAGGCACCATGCCGTTTGATGATTTGGTGGTGGCTGTACCGCGCCCCACACGTTGGAAGGTTGTTGATGATCCTTTGATGTTTGTGGCATTGCGGACAGCAGGACGCAGTTTGGAACCTAAACGTTGATAGGCTTCGTGGACTTCGCGTTCGAATTGTTTCACGAACGCCGTAGAGATTTGTACCGACATGGTCGATCCTTTCTTAAGTTGTTTAAATGAGGAGAAAAAAATGCAAGTGCGAAGGTGAGTTATCGAATCGGGTGTGGATTATCTTCCACCCCTACATCGGCTCACCTCACTTGCGGAAATCACAGGCTTTTCTTTGTTTTTTGAAAAGTTGTCTGTATTTCAATAACTTAACCCGCCGAAGCTTTATTTTCTTGTGAAAAAAACTATGATTCTTTGGGTCAAAAAACGTTAATTTCTTGCTTTTCAGCCAGAAACGAATTATCTTTACATTAATTATAAAAAATATTATAACGGGTGTGCTTTTAACATAATAAATTACTCATTTCATTATTATGAGTAATAAACAAGACTTTTTAAGGAGCATGCCCATGTTAGGCAAGTTGATAAACGCACTGAATTTCAATTCTGACGACAACGTCGCCAATGATTTCGATTCCCGCCGTTCATACCCGCGTCGCACGTCCGACAAATGCGTCGGTTTGGTTGACGGCAAAGCAATGCCCGTTTTGGATTGGTCACCAGGTGGCGTACGCGTGTTTGGCGATGGTCGTACCTATGCCGTGGGTCAACCCGTCGATGTGGTTTTAAAATTCCACATGAATGACACATTGACCGAAGTCAGACATCAGGCACAAATCGTGCGCAAATCATCGGAAACATTTGCCGTGCAATTCGCGCCATTAAACCAAGATATCCGCAAAACATTTCAACATGTCATTGATAATTTCAATGCCGAGGAATTTGCGGTTTCACAGGCCTAAAGCCACCATTCAAAATTCACAAAAAACGCGCCACATAAAAACGGCGTGTTTTTTTATTGCCCCCTATTCATACACGCGTTCAAACGCTTCTGTTACCTTCGCAATATAATTCGGGTCGCGGTCACGCCAATATTTGGGGTTTTTCATCATGACATTAATATCGGTCATGGTTGATGTACCTACGGCTTTGCCGCGCACGGTGACACCATCACCAATATCATTCAGCATCATTTTATGAAGTGCCAAAACCCCTTCGAATGATCCCGCAAGCCCTGTTAAGGCGTCTTTTGATAAGGATTTTTCACCATACGCCTTTAATTGCCGTGCCGTTTCGCTCCATTTATCCATGCCGCCGAAATGGGTGATTAATTTTTCCGCCTCACGGTCAGCCTTATATTCATCCACCACCGATAAAATAATGGGTAACATATATTCAACCGCCAAATCATACACTTCTTGTGCCTGCGCCTCGGTAAATCCTTTTTCGCGCAGGCGATCATTTAATGCGGGATCAATATCAAATAAATCATCTTTGATTTTAATATCGTATGATGATGGTAAATCGATTTTTACCGCATCAGCTTTATCGGATAATTTTTTTTCTAATGATTTGTACGAATTGATTAATTGTTCCACACGCACTTCACCCGTATCTGCATCCCAAAATTTTTCGGGAATATAATCGGGTTTGACTGGTTTGACTGGTTTGTCTTGTTGCTCATCGCTCATATTATTTTGCTCCTTTTGTCATTGTGATTTGTTCAAATTCATCGCGCACCATATCGCTGGGTACACCCATAATATCGGCTAAAAAACGCACTGTTTTCGTGATATCAATTGATTGTGTGGCCTCCGCCCCCAATGACTGAACATTGGTAAGGAACGATAAAATATCGCTGGCAAAGCGCGCCGATTGCGCGCGCGCGAGTGGTGATCGATATTCAATCGCCACCATACGTCCATCTAATGGCAGATCAACAATTTCCCCACGACGGCGCAAAATATCATATAGACGATGAATAAGTGGATCGAGCAATTCGGTTTGCAATCGCCCATAAGTCGCACCCAATAATAATGTCATTTCGTTTGATCGTTCGACAATTTCGGTCGCGGTCATACGTTGCCCGTTTAATTGCGGCAAACGATCAATCAATAATGCATGGCGAATGCGTGCGCGCAAATCGTCTAATACCAATTGCGATACATCAAATCGGCCTGGCATCTCTAATGGCGTTAAACCTTTTGATCCCATCGCTTTGGGGATAATTGCCCCTGGCACCAATTGAATATTGGCGGGGTTTAAGACACCATCATCTTCTGCTTGCCAAATGCCTGTGACCGCAATTGATGCATTTTTTAAAATTAATTCGACAACTTTATTAGCAGTTTTGATATCGGGCAACGCCTTCATCACGGGTGATCGCCCATAAATATCGGATGGTGATTTCATCCAGCGGAAATTGATATAGGGCGAAAACGCCATATCTTGGCGCAGTAATGGCGCCTTAAACACACCATCATCAATCATCATTGCATATAATATGAATCCGTTTTGCGATGGTATAACCGCTTCCAATACTTCATATTCTTTTGCATCATCGCGCGGCTTTATATGTGGTGCGACCAATGATAAATCAATAATATTATATCGGCTTTCAATTTCATGCTTGGTCAATAATAATGTCCGATATGTTTTTGTTAATCGTCCATCATCACCTTCATCCATCACGACATCTTGGAGTGGTATCGCCGTAAACCGAAAGGCCGTATACGCACCGATTTTATTTTCCTCAATCGCCAAACACGCCGTGCCCGCCACCACCAAATCCAAAATTGTTTGGTGAAATTCGACAATAAAATTTGATCGCGACAGATGATTGATCAAAACCGCACTGGATTTTTCAAGCGCAGGGGTGAGCATCGCTTTCTCGTCCTGCGTGCAATCAACCCCTGCTTTCACGCCAAACCATGGCGTAAAATTGGGCGTTAAATGCCCCATAACACTCGCCGCTAATTGGTCCACGCCATCCAATGCCGTGCCATCAAACAATGACTCGCCGCGCCGCGGTGACAAACCGAACGTATTCCCCATGCTCCGTTGCGGCAGAGCCATATCATAACAATCTTGCCATAAACGTTCCCATGGTTCGCGCTTTTGTTTGGATGATTGATAGCCGCGAACGCATTGTTCAAATTCAATATTGTGATCGTTAATGTCGGTAATCATGATTTATCCTTTGTTAAAAATATATATAATTGATGTGGTGTTTGAATAAGAATATTTTGAATGCCTAAAATTCGTTTGATCTGTGTCACGCATGTTAAAAATTCTGGCAACACAAACCGTGATAATTTTCGGTTCCGTGATTTTATTGGCACACAAACAAAACCCGCTGTTTCAAAGCGGGTGATTAATGTCGGATCGGACGAAATCATCAGGTCGGTATAATTCGATAACGGATCATAAATCACCCAATCATCTTTATGTTTCACGACATAGGCACAGTGACGAAACCCCTGTTTTAATGCTTTTAAATAAGGCTTTTGTGGCGCGTCCATAAACACCACATATTGATGATATATATCGTCATTCATTGAACAATTCCTTTGGCTCTTAAACTTGTTTCTAAAATATGTAACGCTTCGCACCATAATCGATAGGCAATCATTTCTCGCGCATAATATTGATCGGGTGCCACGCCGCGCCGTCCGTAATGACGTAAAATTTTAATATGATCAATTTGTAAACGGCGCATGCGATACAAACGCTCCATGGCTTTGTAAATATCCACGGGTTCACATGGGCGCACAGCTTTTCCCATGCCCGCCGTAAACCGTGCGCCATCTTCACGCGCTTTCATCGCGGCAATAAACCAAAACCACGCTTCCTCAGCATTCAAAAATGGTTCTGCTTTTTCCGATGTGCGACGCAGTGATGTAACAACAACATTCATGCAAAAAACTCCCCCGTCATCATATGGCGTTTCAAGCGATATGATGTCATTTCGATACAATTGTGGCGTTGATGAGATGAGTATATATGAATTTAAACCTTTGTCAACACTTTTTTAGGATAATTATCCTATTTATAGGAAAACACACTTATGCTATAGTTTTGGCAACGGAGAAACATCATGTTTTCACACAATGGTATATGGAGCGCGATTGACCATTTGGCGCAATCACTCGGCACATCCACATCGGGTTTGGCAAAGCGCGCGGGATTAGACCCGACAAGCTTTAACAAAAGCAAACGCATCGGCAGTGATGGCAAACAAAGATGGCCATCAACCGAAAGTATTGCGCGCGTATTATCAGCGGTAAATATGACGCTATCTGAATTCTTACAATTTCTGCCCGCTGATGAAAATAATCATGCACAAACCATTCCCATGATTACATCAAAAGATACTGCCAAGAAAAATATGTTTGATAATTTTGGGTTTCCGCATGCGCTCAAAACAACAAATTTTGATTTTCCTGATGTTACGCCCGCCGAAATATTCGCGCTCGAAATTTCTGATGATGCGTATGCTCCCACCTATCGCAAAGGTGATATTTTGATCATCTCACCCCCTGCTCCGTTGCGTCGTGGTGATCGCGTCGTGGTGAAGACACATGCACATGTTATTGTGGGCGAATTGGTACGAAAATCATCCACAAAATTGGATATTTTGCCGTTTTTTGATAAGAAAACTATGCAATTTGACACAAATGAGATAGTGTTTGTCTCACGCATTTTATGGGCCAGCCAATAAGGAGTTTTTTATGTCGCACGTTCGCAAAGAAGCCGCAAAAATTTTGCTTGATACGAAATCGGTTTTGTTTAACACCAAAGAACCATTCGTTTTAACATCGGGTAAAGTATCGCCCACTTATGTTGATTGCCGTCGTTTAATTTCTTTTCCTAAAGAACGTGATTTTTTAATGAACGCCGCAGCGGAATTATTATCACGCGATATTGGCGATGATCATATCGATTATTTGGCGGGTGGTGAAACCGCGGGTATTCCTTATGCTGCCTTTATCGCTGACCGTATGAAGAAACCCATGTTGTATGTCCGCAAAAAACCAAAGGGATTTGGTCGCATGGCACAAATCGAAGGCTGTATGGATGATACGGGTAAAAATGTTGTTCTGATCGAAGATTTACAAACCGATGGCGGTAGCAAAAAAACATTTATCGACGCGTTGCGCGAAGCGGGCGCGAATGTGGCACATTCATTCGTCATTTTCCATTACGGAATCTTCCCACAATCACTGGAAAACATGAAAAATATGGGTATTCAATTGCATTTCCTAACCGAATGGTGGGATATTTTGGCGGTTGCCCGCGAACAGGACTATTTCGACAAAGACACATTATCCGAAGTTGAACGTTTCCTCAATAACCCCAGCAAATGGCAAGATGAAAATGCACACAAAGCCATTCGCGTGACAGGATAATTATACAACAATGACAAAATTCCATTTCATCGCATCTACCCATGACGACGCACAAGACGCGTATGCTGATTTAATCAAACAATATCAGCAAACGCCAATTGATGCGGCGGATATGATTATTTCGGTTGGCGGTGATGGTACATTGCTAAAATCATTACACTTGGCGGCATCACGCGGCCTTCCCGTTTATGCGATGAATAAGGGCTCAATCGGTTTTTTAACCAACCCTTATCATATTGATGACTTAATCGCCCGCACAGCACGCGCTCAACGTGTGACATTACATCCATTGCAAATGAATGTTACCACGGGCGATGGTGATGTAATTTCGTGTTTGGCATTCAACGAAGTGTCGTTGCTGCGCCAATCACGTCAAGCCGCCAAAATACGTATTTTAGTTGATGATATTGAACGGATGGATGAATTGGTGTGCGATGGTGTGATGGTGGCAACGCCTGCGGGTTCAACCGCATATAATTTATCGGCGCATGGGCCAATTATTCCGCTGAATTCAAACGTGCTTGCCCTCACCCCCATCAGTGCGTTCCGCCCCCGTCGTTGGCGCGGCGCGTTATTGCCATCAAAGGCGCATATCGAATTTCAAATCTCGGAACCCGACAAACGCCCCGTAAGCGCAACAGCAGACGATGTTGAAGTGCGTGATATCGTGTCTGTTATTATTGATCAGGCGCAGAATATAAGTGTTGAATTATTATTTGATCCCGACCATTCCCTCGAAGAACGCATATTAAAAGAACAATTTTTAAATTAAGATTTTTTTACCTTCGCAGGCGAAGCTGTATCTTTTAACTTCCACAATAATAATGATGCCGCTGTGCGGTGCCCGTGAAACCGATCACCCCATGCCTGTAATTCCTTTGGCGTCATACGTTCGGGCGCATTTATATATAATTTTGCACCATTTTGTACGCCTAAATCACCCACAGGCCACACATCAGGGCGCGCCATGGAAAACATTAAATACATATGTGCCGACCAGACGCCAAACCCTTTGATCGATGTGATTTGCGCAATCACGTCATCATCATTCATTGATTTTAATTTTGAAATTTGAAATGTCTTGCTTTCAACTGCTTCAGCTAAACCCATCAAGTAATCAATTTTTTGAAGGCTCAACCCTGCTGCGCGTAGTTGTTTTTCTTTGAGCTTTAAAAAATTTTCTGCCGTTACAGGCGCGTTCATTTCATTTTTTAATTTCTTAAAAATCGCATCGGCGGCTTTGACGGAAATTTGTTGTGATATCACCATCTCGGTTAAATCAGAAAATCGACCTGCATTTTGTTTCCACCGAAATAAATCATCACGCCCGCGCAATGTACGAAAAACCTTGTCAGATGTTAACAAGGTTTTTAACGGTTTTCCGATTAACGGTTCATCATGAAGAAATTTTGCCATGCATTATTATTATGGCTGATCTGGAGACCCATTCAAGCCATTAATTTTAGGGCGTTTTACAACGGGTGCAAAGGCGCGCCTGGCAATGCGTGACAAATTATAAAGCGGCCCCATGACACCACGCGGCCCACGATAAGATTGTCCTGCTTTTTTCATTGCTGATAAAATTTTACCGACATTTTCGCGGCTCCACGCAACACTTAAGCCATCGGCTATATCTGTTGCTTGTCTGTCGATACCAAAGGCCGCTCTCAACGCACGTAGTCGTGACATGCTAACCTCACTTTCTTTATGATTTCATCATATCACAAAACGGGGCTATTCTCATCAGAAATCGGATGATAAAATGTCGATTTTCGCGCGTGAAATCGAATGATTGATCGTGAAATTTTTTATTTTATTCTGCGCCGTATTTTAAACGCGGTTTCCGTGCGGCTGTGACTTCATCCAAACGACGGCGTGGTGATGATACGGGATAGCTATGCAACACATCTCCCTGCCCATCTTTGACGGTTTGCGCGATCATTTTCATGACAGCAATAAAGCGATCTAATTCCTCTTTTGATTCCGTTTCGGTGGGTTCGATCAACATCGTGCCTTGTAATGTAAGCGGGAAAAACACCGTCATCGGGTGAATGCCGTATTCCACCAATGCTTTGGCGATATCGAGCGTGGTGATACCATGTTCTTTTTGCCATTTATCGGTCAATAAACATTCATGCATTGATAGCACATTTGTATAAGGCGCATGAAAATCATTTTTGAGAGATGCCAAAATATAATTTGCCGATAGCACCGCATCACATGAAACTTGTTTTAATCCATCGGCACCATGCGACAACATATATGTGAGAGCGCGCACAAACATACCAAATTGCCCATGGAATCCTTTTAATCGACCAAATGACGTTTTACGTTCGTCATGTGTTTCCAAATGATAATGGTCATTTGTTTTGATCACGCGCGGAATGGGTAGATATGGTTCTAATTCTTTGACAACGCAAATCGGGCCAGATCCGGGGCCGCCACCACCATGCGGCGTTGAAAATGTTTTGTGCAAATTAATATGCATCACATCAACACCAAAATCAGCAGGACGCACATTTCCCACAAGTGCATTAAAATTGGCACCATCGCAATAAAAATATCCGCCAACGCTATGCAATATATCGGCAATCTCTTTAATTTCGCGTTCAAACAATCCGCATGTATTGGGGTTTGTGACCATCATACCTGCCACATCATGCCCGTCACCAAACGCCTCTAAAAACGCATCTTTTGTGACCATGCCCGTGTCTTTGGTCGGGATCACGCGAATATCAAACCCGCACATCGCGGCGGTCGCTGGGTTTGTGCCATGCGCAGAATCGGGAACTAAGATAACGCGTTTATGTGTGTTGCCTTTTAATTCATGTGCGCGGCGTATCGTCATGATGCCCGCGAGTTCCCCATGCGCGCCCGCCGCAGGTGATAAACATACCGCAGGCAAACCTGTAAGAGTGGCAAGCCAATTTTGTAATTCAAACATTAACCCCAATGCGCCTTGGATATGTTTTTCATCCTGCAACGGATGAATATTCGCAAAGCCATTTACACGCGCCATTTTTTCATTGAGGCGCGGATTATGTTTCATCGTGCACGACCCAAGCGGGAAGAAACCAGAATCAATTGAATAATTTTTCGTTGATAACCGCACGAAATGGCGTACGACTTGTGGCTCTTTTAATCGTGGTAATCCGATATCACCGCGTGCTGCAAGCCCTGTTTTTAAAGGTTTATTCGCGGGCATTAACCCATCAACGGCACTGCCGTCACTTTGCGATAAATCCCACAATAATTTTTCTTCATAATGGAGTGCGCGTGACCCGCCGATTAAATTATCTAAACTCATGATAGGCACTCCTGTAACGCGGATTTCAATGATGCAATATCATTATCAGTCACCATTTCGGTTGCGGTGACAAGCAAACGACTTTCATCAATCACATATCCCGCGACAATATTGCGCGATGACAATGCATTATAAACATCACGTGCGTTTTTATTTAACCGCACAACAAATTCATTGAAATAAGTTTTGTTTTCGATTGTCACGCCCGCAATGGATGATAACGCATTTTCTAAATCTTGCGCGCGTTCATGATTAACGCGTGCCAAATTTTTAAATCCATCTTCACCCAATAACGCCATATGTACCGTAAATGCCAATGCGCATAATCCTTGGTTGGTGCAAATATTTGATGTGGCTTTTTCGCGGCGAATATGTTGCTCGCGCGTGCTCAATGTTAATACAAAGGATGGCTTCCCGTCCGCGTCAACCGTTTGCCCGCATAAACGGCCTGGCATTTGACGCATATATTCGGTTTTGCACGCAAAGAAACCCAAATGCGGACCGCCAAATGACATCGGCATACCAATCGATTGTGCCTCACCGCACACGATATCGGCAATCGATGGTGTGGGTAATAACCCCAATGATACGATTTCGGTAACCACCACAATTAATTTCGCGCCTACGCGATCACATTCCGCGCGGAACGATTCATAAGCATGTGGGTTACCAAAAAAATCAGGCGATTGTACAATCATGCACGCCACATCATCATTCATTTCATCAGAAATTGCAGCATCAATATTCCACAAATAACTATCTAATACATCTTTGTAATGTGGGTGTAATGGCACCCCAATATTCACTTTGCTTCGTCCCGTCAAACGCATGGCCATTAATACGGCCTCGGCGCATGATGTTGCACCATCATACATAGATGCATTCGCGATATCTTGCCCCGTTAATTGCGCAATAAAACTTTGAAATTCAAAGATGACTTGCAATGTGCCTTGGGCAATTTCAGGTTGATAGGGTGTATATGCTGTTAAAAATTCAGACCGCTGAATAATATAATCAACCGATGATGGCACATGATGATAATAAATTCCCGCGCCTAAGAAAAAAGGCCCTGCATTTGCCGCGCGGTTTTGTGAAGCATAATGACCAACATAACGTTCAACCGCCAATTCCGATTGATGGTTGGGTAAATCAAATGTTTGTTTGTATACAGGCAAACCTCGATACAAATCATCAATTGATGTGACACCAATCGTTGACAACATATCTTTGCGATTTTGGTCTGTTAATGGCAAATAACGCATTTGTTCCCGCCCTTATTTTTTTATAATGTTTTTAAATATGATTGATAATCATCATGTGACATTAATGATGACATTTCATCTTTGTTTGTCATTTTGATTTTGCAAATCCAACCTGTTTCGATTGATTGTTTTAAAATTTCAGGATCACTCGATAATGAATCATTCACCGCCACAATATCACCCGTCACAGGTGTATACACTTCGGCGGCTGTTTTTACCGATTCCACAACCGCGCAATGTGCGCCCTTATTATAATGTGCGCCCATTTTCGGCAATTCCACATATACCAAATCGCCTAATGCGTGTTGTGCATATTCGGTAATGCCTAATACGGCAGTATCTTCATTTTCAAGAAAAATCCATTCATGGTCTTTGCTAAATTTTAATTGTGCGGTCATTGGTTTGGTCTCCTAACACGTGAGGGAATAAAAGGAAGTGATACAATTGATGCAGGGATAAAATTATCCCGCACCTTAATTGAAATATCTGTTGCGTTGATATGATCAAGCGGCACATACCCCATGCCGATACCGCATTTTAAAACGGGCGAATAACCACCGCTCGATAACGCACCAATTTTTGTTGTGCCTACATAAATATCTGCGCCTTCACGCGCGATACCTTTGTCATCTAATTTAATACCAACGCGTTTGATTGTGGGCGATGCAATTTTACCAGCGCGATTATTTTTGGGCGAACATACAAACCCCAAATCAGATTCAAGCGGCGTGTGACCTTCATCAATATCATGACCATATAATGAAAAACCCATTTCAAGGCGCAATGTATCCCGCGCCGCAAGGCCAATTGGTTTTACCGTATCAATCGCGATTAATGATTCCCACAATTTTAACGTTTGTGCGCGCGGGACAGACACCTCAAACCCATCTTCGCCTGTGTACCCCAGACGTGAGATAATCATGTCACCCACCTCACGCGCCTGCATAAAATATAAATCATCAAATGATTGTCCCATAACCTTTTCGAGCGCACGCGCCGCGCCCGAACCTTGCAGTGCGATTAAATCATTCTCTAAAATTTCCATGTCAATATCGTGTGGCAATCGCGCACGTAAGAATTCAATGTCTTTATCCTTAGTGCCTGCATTAATCACTATAAAAAAATCATCATCCGCAAATTTGGTGACAATAATATCATCGACAATTGTATTGTGATCGGTGAGCAATACAGAATATTTTGCTGTACCAATTTTTTGCGTTTCAAAATATGATGGTGTGATGGATTGTAGGAATGCAGGAATATTTTTTCCACCATTTTTTCTACGTAGGCGCAATTGACCCATATGCGAGATATCGAACGCCCCCGCCATACCTTGCATGCGAACATGCTCGTGTTCTTTTAATGCGCCCAGCGCATAAAATAACGGCATGTCGTAACCCGCGAATTCGCCCATACGCGCACCCGATGCAGCGTGCCAAGAATGAAGAGATGTCTGTTTCATGTGATTTTAGATTGGCACGATTCAGATATAAAAATGGGGGAAATTTTTTGGTTTCCCCCATGTTTTTTTATGACGTTTATGAAAAGATCTATCGTTACATGATGGCATAGTCACTGACACTGGTTATTCGTGGTTTTTCTTCACCCACAATATAACGCTCGGGATAAAATCCATTTTGTTGCTCTGAACGCAATGTAAATCAATGAGTTATATTTTTGAAACCTGATACTCTTCCATCACGGGATTGTGCAACAAATCATCACAAATGCGTTTGATATCTTGCTCGGGCGTGCCCTCGGGTAATTCAAGTTCAATAACCTTACCCATGCGGACAGTGCCAACACCCGTAACGCCCATACCTTCGATGGCATGACCAATGGCTTTACCTTGTGGATCTAAAATACCTTTGCGCAACATAACGGTGACAGATAATTTCATCGGTAATCTCCTTAAGACTTCCATGGTTTTACAGGTGGGCTTTTGGTAACGGAACGCAATTTACGTTCACGCGCAAGTTCATTTTCAATGTCGCCCAAACTGGATGCGGCTTTTTCATCAATATTGCCTTCGGTGATAATACCCGCTTCGGGAATTAATCCCAAACGTTTGGCAACATCTTGGTACGCTTCGACCAATCCACCCAATTCTTCACGGAAACGATCTTTGTCCATTTTCTTGCCCGTGCGTTCATCCCACAAACGGCAATTATCAGGTGAAATTTCATCGGCGAGTAAAATATAAAGCTCATCAAATTCACCGAACAAACGACCAAATTCAACTTTGAAATCGATCAACCGAATGCCAATACCCGCAAACAAACCATTCAAATAATCATTGATACGATATGTGAGTGTGATCATCTCCTCAAGCTCATACGGATCAGCCCATCCCAGTGTCACGATATGATTTTCGGTGACCATCGGATCACCTAATTCATCATTTTTGTAATAAAATTCGATAACAGGATGCGGTAAAATTGTGCCCTCTTTGATGCCCAAACGTTTGGTCATTGATCCTGCGGCAACGTTACGCACCACAACTTCGATCGGAATAATTTCAACCGCGCGCACCAATTGTTCGCGCATATTCATTGATTTTAAGAAATGTGTGGGGATGCCGATCCCTTCAAGTTTTGTCATCAAATGCGCGGAAATACGGTTATTCAAAACGCCTTTGCCCGCGATAACATCATGTTTTAATTTGTTAAATGCTGTGGCATCGTCTTTGAAATATTGAATATAGGTACCTGGCTCTGGCCCTTCATAAATTGTCTTGGCTTTGCCGTCATAAATCATTTTACGGCGACCATTAGATGCGCGACCCGAAAATAACATAGAAATATCCTCGCTTTGATTTTTTGTGAGAATATGATAAAGCATGAACCCAGCAGAAAATAAAGGGAAATTGCCATGTCATTTGAAAATCGTGAAAAATCAGCAGAAACCAAATTCAGTATAGATCAACAAAAACAGTTTAAAATCGAAGCGCGCGCGTCAAAATTAATCGGCTTATGGGCGGCGGAGCAAATGCATATTACGGGAACAGAGGCCGAATCTTACGCCAAATCCGTGGTTGCCGCCAATATGGACGAACCAGGCTTTGACGATGTCCGCCGTAAACTTGTGGCTGATTTCAAAGAACACCATATTGAGGCCTCTGACCATCTTTTGGAAACTGTTTTCGCCAAAAAGCTCGAAGAAGCCACAGCCCAAATCGAAGCCGAAGCACAGGCGTAAATTTGCCCATAAATTTACCTGAATAATGGCGGAAAACTTTTGAAATTTCTGCCCTTTTGGCTTGCCCGTACGGGTGGTTTTGGTTAAAACAAATTCATGAAAGCCGTCATCATTTTATTTCCTGGCTCCAACCGCGAGGTTGATATGGCCAAAGCTCTGCATCACGTTACGGGAATTCAACCCCAGATTGTGTGGCACAAAGATACCTCTCTCCCCACTGATTGCGACCTGATGGTTTTACCGGGTGGATTTTCATACGGCGATTATTTGCGGTGCGGCGCGATGGCGGCTCATTCCCCCATCATGCGCGAAGTGATTGCCCGCGCCAATAAAGGCACGCGATTACTTGCGGTCTGTAACGGATTTCAAATGTTAGTCGAAACAAAATTGGTGGCGGGTGGTTTGATCCGCAACAATTCACTTCATTTCCGTTGTCATCAAACACATTTGCGCGTTGAAAATAATCAAACCGAATTCACTAATAAATATGCCCATCATCAAATCATCCGCGTGCCGATCGCGCATGGTGAGGGGAATTATGTTGTGTCATCCGATGATTTGAAAAAATTAGAAGATCAAAATTTAATCGCTTTCCGTTATTGTGATGCGAACGGCGCGATCAATGATGATGGAAATCCAAATGGTTCCGTTTCCAATATCGCAGGCGTGTTTAACGATAAAAAAACAATCATGGGTATGATGCCCCACCCCGAAGATGCGGTGTTATCCCCTGCAGCCACCATCGACGGTAAACCTTTATTCCAAAGTATTTGTGAGGCCTTATCATGAGCACCCAAAACGCCGTGAAACAAGATAAAAATAACATTCCCTTTACCGAACCTGATGTTACGCCTGCCCTCGCCGCTGAATTCGGTGTGAATGCGGATGAATATTCAAAAATTTTGAACATCCTCAATCGCACGCCGACATTTACCGAACTTGGAATTTTCTCGGTCATGTGGTCGGAACATTGTTCGTACAAATCATCACGATTGCATTTGAAAAAATTACCAACATCCGCGCCATGGGTTATCCAAGGGCCTGGAGAAAATGCAGGCGTGATTGATATTGGTGATAACCAAGCCATCGTGTTTAAAATGGAATCGCATAACCACCCATCTTATATTGAACCATACCAAGGTGCGGCGACAGGTGTCGGCGGTATCATGCGTGATGTGTTCACCATGGGCGCGCGCCCGATTGCGAATATCAATGCACTCCGTTTTGGTGATCCATCACATCCAAAAACAAAATCATTAATCGCGGGCGTTGTCGCGGGTATTGGCGGGTATGGCAATTGCGTGGGCGTGCCCACCGTTGGCGGCGAAACCAATTTTCATTCATCTTATAACGGCAACATCCTTGTGAATGCCATGACCGTTGGTTTGGCGGATCAAGATAAAATTTATTACGCGCGTGGCGCGGGCGTGGGGCAACCGATTATTTATGTCGGATCAAAAACAGGCCGTGATGGGATTCATGGCGCGACCATGTCATCAAAAGAATTTGATGATGACAGCGCGGACAGCCGCCCAACCGTGCAAGTCGGCGACCCGTTCACTGAAAAATTATTGATTGAGGCGTGTTTAGAATTAATGGCACAAGATGCCATTATCTCGATCCAGGATATGGGCGCGGCGGGTTTAACATCATCATCGGTTGAAATCGCATCCAAGGGTGAAATCGGCGTTTATTTAAATTTAGATGATGTCCCGCAACGTGAAATTGGCATGTCGCCTTATGAGATCATGTTATCGGAATCGCAAGAACGTATGTTGATGATTTTGAAACCAGAGGCCACCGATACCGCGCGTAAAATTTTTGAAAAATGGGATTTGGATTTCGCGGTTATTGGTCACACAACCGACACCAACCATTTAGAATTATCAATGTACGGGCAAACATGGTGTAATATTCCTGTACCGCCATTGGTTGATCAATCACCACTTTATGATCGCCCGCATGTGCCAACTCCCGCGCGCGCATCAATTGAGAATGAAAATTTTGATGGCGCGATTACGGTTGCAGATGCCTTAAAAAAATTAATTGCATGCCCTGATATTTCCAGCAAACGTTGGATCTGGGAACAATATGACTCGCTCATCCGCGCGGAAACTGTGTTCTCACCGGGTATCGCCGATAACCAAGCGGGCAATGCAGGTGATGCGGCATTGGTAAATATTCCAAACACAACGAAAGCTATTGCTATTTCATCCGATTGTTCGCCGCGTTATTGTTACGCCAACCCCGTTATGGGCGGACGTCAAGCAGTTGCGGAATCATGGCGTAACATTACGGCCGTTGGCGCAACGCCTCTTGCGATCACGAATAATCTCAATTTCGGCAATCCTGAAAAGCCAGAGATCATGGGACAATTTGTTGGTTGTCTTGATGGTATGGGTGATGCGTGCCGCGCGCTTGATTATCCGATCGTATCGGGTAACGTGTCATTATATAACGAAACCAATGGCGTTGGCATTTTCCCCACACCTGTCATTGGCGGTGTTGGTATGATTGCGAATGCATCAAACGCGGTTGGATTTAAAATTTCAAAACCAAATTGCGTTGCGTTTTTGGTCGGCAGTGATGGATCACATTTAGGCCAATCATTATTCTTGCGCGAAGCCTTGAAACGCGAAGATGGTGATGCCCCGCATGTTGATTTAAAATCTGAAAAACAACATGGTGATTTTGTGCGCGCCCACATTTTAAACGGCACTATTCATGCGTGCCATGATGTATCCGATGGCGGCGTTGCGATTGCACTCGCCGAATTATTAATGGCAAATAATATCGGATTCCGCGTAGCATCTGATCTACCCACCACAACCAAATTCTGGTTCGGCGAAGATCAAGCCCGTTATATTGTGGTCACAGATCAACCAGAACAATTTATCAAAGCCATAAGTAATACGGGTATTCCACACCGTGCTTTGGGTTCTTTTGGTGGTTCAAACCTTGATTTTGGTAATAATATGTCCTTATCCGTTCGTGATTTAATCTTATCAAACGAAGAATGGTTGCCGCGCTATATGAGCCATTAATATACATATTAACTTGAAAAATAGTGGTATCTCATATAGATTATTTAAATGCCAATCGCTCAAGACGAACTTTATCAGCTAATTAAAGACGAATTTCCTGATGCGGAGATTAATATCACCGATCTTGCGGGCGATGGTGATCATTATTCTGCGGAAATTATTTCTGCACATTTCACAGGTAAATCACGCGTGGCACAACACCAAATGGTGTACAACGCTCTCAAAGGTCGCATGGGCGGTGCCCTTCATGCTCTCGCTTTAAAAACATCGCCGCCAACAACATAAAAAAACTATCAACGAACAGGAAACAAAAAAATGTCAAACTCCATCACCGCACAAATCGAAGCCACATTAAATGACAACGATGTTGTGCTATTCATGAAGGGCACACCCGTATTCCCACAATGTGGATTTTCGGCGGCCGTTGCCAATCTGCTCAACACACTTAACATCACCTACAAAGGCGTGAATGTTTTGGATGATGCTGATATTCGTCAGGGCATTAAAGATTACGCCAATTGGCCGACCATTCCCCAATTATACGTAAAGGGTGAATTTGTCGGCGGATGCGATATCATTCGTGAAATGTATCAATCAGGCGAATTGCAAACATTGTTAAATGAAAAAGGCATTGCGTATTCAAACGCGGCGTAAATTATAACCGCAGAGATACAGAGCACGCAGAGTTTATTTTATTACCCCGTCATGCCGAATTTATGTCGGCATCTCATTTTAATAAAATTCTCAAAACAAATTCACAATGACGTTCACAAAACAGGATTATCTCTTTTACTCTGCGGTAAAAATATCTACACAACCGTGTGCGGTAATTTGGCATCGCGGTCAATGTGACACACCTGAATCATCGCAAACCCGATCATCACAGCAATCAATGATGTGCCGCCATAGGATAATGGCGGAAATGGAATCCCCACGACAGGAATTAATCCCATCACCATGGCGATATTCACAAACACATAAACGGAATAATTGGCAGTTAATCCAAATGCCACCAATCGTCCAAACATATGACGGCACCGCATAGAAATCCAAAACCCATAGGCAAAAATAAACCCAAGCACGATGAATAATATCAACGCACCGAACATGCCCCATTCTTCCACCCACAATGTAAAAATAAAATCAGTATGTTTTTCGGGTAAGAAATTTAAATGTGATTGCGTGCCCTGCAAATATCCTTTGCCGAAAAATCCGCCCGATCCCAATGCAATTTTTGATTGCATGATGTGAAACCCTGTGCCCAGCGGATCATTCTCAGGATTTAAAAATGTTAGCACACGTTCTTTTTGATACGGATGTAACATCATCCACACAATCGGAATGGCGGCGGCTGTAACCACCCCCGCAGCAATAAATAACCATACTGATACGCCTGCAACAAATAATGTGGCGACACTCGCGAATATCAATGTTAATCCCGTGCCCAAATTTGGTTGCGTGATAATTAACAAAAATGGTAAGGCAATAATACAAGCAGGGATCAATAATGTTTTGAAACGTCCAATTTGATGCGGATCAATCGCATGATAATAACGCGCAAGCGCGAGCACGGTGGCGAGTTTCATCAATTCCGATGGTTGTAATTTGATAAATCCAAAATCGAGCCATCTCTGCGCGCCCATACCTACATGACCGATCAAATGTACGGCGATCAGTAATACAATGCATCCTGCGTAAAATGGCCACACCAACCGATACATAAATTTAATATCAAACGCGGTGATCGCCATATATATGATCACGCCAATTCCCAAATACATGATCTGGCGCATCGCCCATGGTGAAAAATTTCCATTCGCGGCGGAATATAATGATACAATACCAACAACGCCCAAAAATAAAACAAACGCAAAATAACCAAAACTCATATCCCGCCACCGCGCGAGCGGTGACGATTCATGTGGCATGATTAATGAACGGACAAGGCTCATGAGACAGGCTCCATCGGTTTTGATGCAGGATCACGTTGCTGCGCAATTGTCATGATATCTTTGGCAATTGGTGCCGCCGCACCCGAACCAGACTCGCCATGCTCGACGACAACCGCACACGCATAACGTGGATTTAAAATAGGTGCGTATCCAACAAATAACGCATGGTGACGATATTTCCATGGCAATTCGCCCTGCTTCATGCCGCGCGCACGTTCATCGGCACGAATACGGCGCACCTGTGATGTTCCTGTTTTGCCGCCCATTTCCATGCCCAATGTCGCGATGCGTGATCCGTATGCTGTACCGCCAGGTAACATTACGTGCTCCATCCCATCTTTGATTAATGCCAAATGTTCATCGGGAATATTCATCCGTTGCCATGATGATGGTGGTGTTGCTTTATCACCCGAATATCCAACAAGCCATGGGCGTACATCATACCCACCATTGACCATGCGTGATACCATTGTGACCAATTGTAATGGTGATGAATGAATATAACCTTGACCAATTGATGCAACAATCGTTTCACCCGCTTGCCACGATTCTTTACGTTCTTTGCGTTTCCATTTTTGATCGGGAACTAATCCCTTTTTTTCTTCGGGTAACCCAATATTTAATTTATCGCCCAATCCAAAACGGCGTGCCATTGATGCAATACGATCAATACCGACTTGCGTTGACATTTTATAAAAATATGTATCACACGACTCGGCTAATGCTTTGCGCAAATTAACGCCGCCATGCCCACCGCGTTTCCAACAATGAAAACGATGATTACCAAAATCATAATGTCCTGGACAGGACACGGACCAATTTTCATCAATGATGCCTGATTCCAATCCTGCTAATGCCGTGATCATTTTGAATGTTGAACCCGGCGGATATAAACCGCTAATGACTTTATTATTTAATGGATGCGTTTCATCATCGCGTAATTGTTCCCACAGCATCGTGGAAATGCCTTGGGTAAATTGATTGGGATCATAACTCGGGTGTGATGCCAATGCATATACCGCGCCTGTTTTCACATCCATAATAATTGCCGATGCGCTTTTCTCGAGGGCCAAACGTTCCTGTACCAAGCGTTGTAATTCGGCATCCAAACTTAAAATTAAACGATTACCTGCGACGCTTGGCGTGCGGCCTAATTCGCGCACTTCGCGGCCATGGACATTGACTTCCATTTCAATACGTCCTGGCGTGCCGCGCAAATCAGATTCATATTGTTTTTCAAGACCGCCTTTTCCAATTTGAAATCCAGGTTGACGCAGCAATGGATCATCGGTCATTTCTTTGGGTGATACACGCCCGACATATCCCACCACATGTGCCATTGATTCTTTAAACGGATATGATCGTGTTTCACCTGCTTGTACAAACACCCCAGGCAATGATGGAATATTTAATTCAACAATCGCAACTTCGTCCCATGATAAATTATTGCGTACCTGTTGCGGAATATATTTTGATCCCTGACGATATTCACGCAATAATCGTTTAATATCACGTTCATCAATCGTGATAAATTTTTTCAAATTTTGAATGGTGGTTTTAATATCTTCGATTTGTGCAGGCACGACTTGTACCTGAAAATCTTGTTCATTCACCGCAAGGGGAACACCATAGCGATCAACAACCAATCCACGCGGCGGTAATAAAATACGAACATTAATACGGTTATTTTCGGCAAGTGTTTTATATTTTTCACCTTCCCATACTTGTAACCATGTTAAACGCCCTGCCAGCATGGTTAAAAACAACCCTTGCCCCGCGCCAATTAAAAAGGCACGACGGGAAAAACGTTCATTGGTATCAACCGTTTGACGACGGCGACTTAATCGTGATGTTTTAGCCATCGGTCAATCCATAAAAACGGGATAAAGAAAATGGGGAAACTGATCGCACTCATGAGCAATCGTCCCGCCACGCCTGATGCATCCATTGGCACATTATAAAATAACCAGAAAATAATAATTTCTAAAATCAATACGGCACCATATGTCAAAATAAAACCCGACCAGATCACAGGCCATGATTGCCCCTGCAAATAACGTCGACCACTATCAATGATTAATGATATTCCCAACATGATAAAGATATAAACCCCAATTGGCATGCCGTACAAACAATCATACAAAAACCCATATATAAACACGGCCCATTGCGGCATAAAATGCGGGCGTAACAACAATGCACCATATAATCCAATTAAAAAAAATGCAGGTTTGGCAGATCCTGTTTGAAATAAACCAACATCCATCGCGCCAATGATAAATAAAATCAATAAATATCCATGAACCAAGATAACGGGATAAATATCTTTT
>JBIICJ010000089.1:0-4959 GCA_044238965.1 Micavibrio sp.
GCAGTTGTGATAACAGGGGCGGGACAATCCGCCTTAAGTCCCACAGGTGTCAAAGAAGCATGGTTTGATTCTGCTCAACCAGTAACAGTAACATTTAAGACAGCCGACGGACGTAATGAGCAGAAAATTGGTACATTACCAATTGAATATTCATTAGTAAGCGCGGGTCGTGAATACCGTTTTACTTTAACCGAAGGTGAAAAATCATTTATCAAAGTCACCTTTGATAGCTGTGATTATCCTTAAAAAATTATTTTTGAATCCAGCCTGATGATGTTTTGAGGTAATGGCCTTTGCTCGCCATACCGAATAATTTTTGCGCAGCCAGGGCTTGCACTTCGGATACAGAAATACCTTGTTCGGACGCTGTGTTTTTATAAACTTCCATACGACCTGCATTGGTTGAGGATACCAATTCATTTACATCGGATGATGCCCCCTTTACCGCTTCGATTAATCCCATGCTGGTTTCACCAACCAAGCCTTGGTCTTTGGCAGATGATAAGTCCAAATTTCCTGCAAAGGCAGCAGATGTAATTGTAATAAGCGCAATGGTAAGGGCAATTAATTTTTTCATGACTTTAATCTCCGTTTTTTATTTTTTTGATTTTGTTGACTTGCTCGGCACGCCGAATAATTCGGGGTTCGAGGCGATGCTGCGGTCTAAGTCGCGATCAACGCGTACGCGCACTTCTTGTTGAATTTTTACATTCATGTTGATTTCAATCGGTTTATCGGGTGCTTCCACTTTGATGGTGGGTGTGCACGCTGTAACCGCAATTACTGACGCTGTTAAAATAAGAATTTTTTTCATCGTATATCCTTTAATAATTCTTTTTGTATTTTATCGCTTAATGATGCGGGTTGCAACGCTTGTTTAATCGCGGGAACTAACGCGCCTTCGATATTCAAATTTAATTTCACGGGACGTGCATCAAAGGCAGGATTCTTTCCATTCGCCTTTAATATTGTTTGCAAATTTCCATTGACCGCACCGTCAATAAAAATCTCCATGAAATCAAAGCGATAGTCGCTTAAGGCAAGGCGTACTGTATTCATACGGCTATCATCACCTTGTAAAAATGTAGGCATAATGGCGGGGTTATATCGAATAATTCCACCATTGCTGCGCAAAATTCCTTGTGAAATGTGCAAATCATTGTCATGAAACGTGATCGGTAATGATCCTGAAAAAGCACCTTCAGCCGATAAATCAGAATTTTCTTTGGTAAATAAATATTTTAAATTGATATTATTCACATTGATTGAGCTTGATAAATTTTGTCCAGTTTTAAAAGAAAGTGGTGTTGCTGATAATGTGCCGCCTGCAACTTTTGCACTCAATTGATTGATAACCAGTCCGCTTTCGTTATTGGCATAGATCGTACCAGAAATTTTTTCAATTGGCATGCCTGTTTCAATACGATCAATCGAAAATTTTTGTAGTGTTGAAATGGTTAGTGGTAATAATTTTTCAAATGAAATTTTTGTGACAGCATTTTCAAATTTATAATCATTAATTGTACCATCAATATTTTGTGAAGACATTTCTAAGGGACCAGAAACCACAAGGCTTGGTTTTGTTGTTATATTTAAAACTCCATTCACATCAAAAAAACCATCGTAAAGATCAATCGAATAGGGTGATAAATCAACAATGCGGTTCACTATACTGGCATCAAACTTTGTAGGCGGAATTTGAAATGAAATCTGTGCACCATCAAAGGTGGAAGGAATGGATAGGGCAAGTGGAATAGTGGGTAAATCAATATTTGTTGTCCATTTTAATGGTAATGTAAACATTATATCGGTCGGTAAACTAACCCCAAGATTAATTGGTAAATCTTCGCCAAATATTTTTTTATCCTTTGATAAAAATTGAAAATCTTCATTTAATTTTTGTAATGACGATGATGAAACTTTAAAATTAAGAGAAGAGGTTGGTGTTTTTATCCATTCGGCCTCTAATTTTGTGCCGTTTTCATCGGCGGGGTGCGCGGTTAAGAATGCCTCAACTTGTTGTTTGCTATCCAATGTTACATTTGCACTGTTAAGTGTAAAATTATTATATTTAATGAATCCTGCATCAATTTGCCCTGCGTATTGGGGTGGTTGATTGGGCGCGGTTGTATATTCAACCCATCCTGAACCGCGTGAGAATAAAATATTTTTACTTTCAAAACGTGAATTTAAAATATCAACCTTAAATTCCCTTTTTCCATCAGAAAATAAAACGCCATTCACATTACCTTCCAAAGATAATAATTTTTGATCACTAAATATATGTGCCGCAATGGTTTGTTTGTTGGCATGTGTTTGTAATGTAAATCGTGATTTTAATCGCACTGATCCGTTTGGTGTTGAGGCATCAAATATAATGTTATCAATCGCCATTTGATTAATGGGGATTAAGTTTGGTTTATTTGATGTTGATTGTGGAATTTTTCCATCCCATCCTGCAATTAAAAATTCATTTTGTTTGGTGATTTCACCCATCATTTCAATTTTTTTGATCAATAATCGATCAAGTTTTTGAGAAAATAAAATCTGTGTCCAAGACCCTGTGGCAGAGATTGATTCAATTTTTGAAAATCCATTACCATCTAGATTAATTGTGCCAATTTCAATACCGCGCGGCGTTATATAAAACTCATCAATCGTGGCATGGGGAAAGCCATTCTGACGAATGATGGTACGAATAGAATATTTTGCAATTTGTGGCAATGATACAACAAACAAAACACCCATAACGGCAAGAGTAATAATGGTTTTATGTTTGCGAATGGTGGTGAGGATGTTATCCATCATCAGATATCGATATCGCTCGCATAGGTTGCGTTCTGTTGAATGAAGTCGAAACGGGCTTCGGCGCTTTTACCCATTAAACGTTCGACCAATTCATCTAAGTTACCGCCGCCCAAGCGAATTTCATTCGCCGCTTGTTCTGCCTGTTCCAACGTCACACGTATCAATGTGCGCGCCGATGGGTCCATAGTGGTTTCTTTGAGTTGGCGAGCAGGCATTTCACCCAAACCTTTAAATCGGCTAATGTCGATTTTTGATTTGCCTTTGAAATGTTTTTTGATCAATTCATCTTTGTGCGCATCGTTCATGGCGTACATACTGATATTGCCTGATGCCAAACGATATAATGGTGGTTGCGCCAAATAGAGATGGCCTTTGGCAACCATATCACGCATTTGCGTATAGAAAAAAGTCATAAGAAGTGAACAAATATGCGCGCCATCAACATCCGCATCAGTCATAATAATAACACGTTCATAACGTAAATTATCAACGCGGAATGATGCTCCAATACCGCACCCAAGTGCTTGGATCAAATCTTGAATTTCCTGGTTATCACGAATTTTATCACGTGATGCGTTCACCACGTTCAAAATTTTTCCGCGTAAGGGAAGGATAGCCTGCGTTTCACGATTGCGGGCTTGTTTTGCTGAACCGCCCGCTGAGTCACCCTCAACAATAAAAATTTCGGTACCGAGTGCGTTTGATCGTGAACAATCGGCGAGTTTGCCAGGTAGGCGTAATTTGCGCGTCGGTGTTTTGCGCGACATTTCTTTGTCTTCTTTGGCGCGTTTGCGCTCTTCTGCTTTTTCAATGATGGCATCGAGCAAGGCTTTGCTGCGGTTTGTATCTTCGGTCAGCCAATGATCAAAATAATCTTTTAATGCATTATCAACCAAACGTGTGGCCTCGCTACTTACCAATTTATCTTTGGTCTGACCTTGGAATTGTGGGTCGCGAATAAAGACAGACATCATCACGGCTGCGCCGTCCAATAAATCATCGGCGGTAATTTGCGATGCTTTTTTATTACCAACCATATCACCAAAATTTTTCAAACCGCGGACTAAACACGCGCGGAAACCTGCTTCGTGTGTGCCGCCTTGCGGTGTGGGAATGGTATTACAATATGATTTGATGAAACCTTCGTCTTGCGAACACCACGCAACCGCGCATTCAATTTTACCAATACCATCGGCAAATGGTGCTTGCGCATAAAATGGCAATGGGGTGAGAGTGGGCGTGTTTTCCAATTCCGATAATAAATAATCCATCAATCCTTTGGGGAATTTAAATGTGGCCTCGGCAGGCGTCGGCGAGGTTGGTGGAATAAGGGCAGGATCACATTTCCAATTAATTTCAACGCCGCGGAATAAATATGCCTTTGATCGCGCGAGGTTATGAATACGTGATGGTTGGAATGAAATTTTTCCGAAAATTTCTTCATCGGGATGGAATGTCACCGATGTTCCACGGCGGTTTTTAACGGCGCCATGTTTTTTAAGCGGTGATGTCACATGACCGCGTGAATAAGTTTGGCTGTATAATTCGCCATCACGCGCAACTTCGACCAACACATGATCGGATAGGGCATTCACAACCGAAATACCAACGCCATGCAAACCGCCTGATGTTTGGTATGCTTTATCGGAAAATTTACCACCCGAATGTAGCATGGTCATAATGACCTCTAATGCCGATTTTTTTGGGTATTTCGGGTGTGGGTCAACGGGAATGCCGCGCCCATTATCGGTGATGGTCAATGATCCATCCTTGTGTAATTCGATATCGATTTTGTTAGCGTGGCCTGCAACGGCTTCGTCCATTGAGTTATCAAGCACTTCGTTAATCAAATGGTGCAGGGATGTTTCATCCGTGCCACCAATATACATGCCAGGGCGTTTGCGAACGGGTTCTAACCCTTCCAAGACCTCAATGGCGGATGCGTCATAATTCGTCTCAGATTGTTTGCGTTTCGGGGATGAAAATAAATCACTCATCTTGGGCTTGTCTCTCGGCTATGTTATACTGAGATAACCTAATCATTTTAACCGTGGATGACAATGACCCAAAGTGCCGCAGTTCATACATTCCCCAACGATTTATCGCCCATCATCCGTACCAAAACGACAATGAGCGATGCTAATCCTGCTG
>JBIICJ010000096.1:0-4447 GCA_044238965.1 Micavibrio sp.
GGATATTTTTGGTGGGTGGATTTTGGCGCAAATGGATTTGGCGGGCGGTGTTGCTGCCTACGGGTATGTGGGTAACCGCGTGGTGACGGTGGCAGTTGATTCGATGTCGTTTCATCACCCTGTGTTTGTAGGGGATGATATTTCTTTTTATACGGATATCGCGCGGGTTGGTACAACATCAATTGCTGTTAAAATTTCGGCATGGGTCAAACGACCCAATGTTACCGAACCCATTTTTGTAACCGAAGGTGTGTTTACCTTTGTGTCGGTTGATAAAGATAATAAACCACAAAAAATTAAAAAAGAGGGTGAAAAATGAAATCACTTAGAAGTATCTGGGGAAACATTTTATGTGCGTTATTGATATTAATGTCATCTGCCATGGCGGAAACAAAACCTGATGCGGCGGCAACATCTGTTTTATTTAACCCACCAAAATTAAACCGTGATATTGATTTGCAACGTAAAACATTTGACGCGCAAACAAATATAATTAATGAAACACCTTTAAATGACCCATCATTGGCATTTTCGGTACGTTTACCAAAAGATTGGAAAAAATTTAATGCAGGTAAGGCCGAATTAGATGCGACGTCGGCATCTGATATTTTGGGCGTTCTGGCGGAGTATGTTAGCCCGTTAAATGTTGATCAACAGAGTAAATTTCGCGTGCGTGCAGGTAAATTACCATTCACTATTTCGGCACGAAATTGGTTATTAAATTATATCGTCACAAATAATTATACATTACAGGGACTGGACGAAGTATCACCAACGCGTATTGCCGCGCAATATGTTTATGTTGATGGCGGCACGCAATATGTATCACGTGCCGTGGCGCAGATTTCAGGATCAAAAATTATATTGGCGGAAACGATCATGCCCATTTCGTTATGGGCGACTGAACGGGATAAAGCTGTATGGTCAATGATATCTTTCAAAGTCACCGCACCATCAACAAATCCGATTGAAGAAAATTTATCTTATTCATTTGTTGATATTGCTAAATTTTCATACCCCAAATCATGGTTATTATACTCAGAACCTGTTGATTCTATTGAACGAATGAACGCCGTATTGGTAAATATCAAAGGCGGTTCAGAGGGGCGTAAAGTTGAAAGCACAAAGGAACTGGCTGCGCTTGCATTAGATGGTCGTATTGATATTACGAGTTTGATAAAAAAAGATAAGCAATCTCTTACAATCGAAATTAATGCTCTCAAAGAAAATATGAAATCATTAGGATTTGATGTTGGGGAGTATTTAGGTGAGGTAAAAGATATAAAAACACATCCATCCGTTTTACAATCACGAACCGATGTATATAAAATTTCGGCGCCGCAATTACGATTAATTGATTACGAATTATGGTTCAGTGTTGTAGAAACAGAAGGTCGTTATTACATTTTGCAAACGATTTCGATCGGTCGTGACAATGATTTTTATGCATGGGCGCGTAACATGGAAACATTGAAATTGGTCATGGGGTCATTGTCACCTGTGAAATAAAAATGAGGCGGATTAATAAACCCGCCTCATGAGGAAAACCCTTATTTATTGGTATTTTTTACGCATTTATCACTTTATTATGAGGAGTAATACATGTCGTACTCAATCGGGTGCGGCATGGTTTCATACGCCAACACTTCTTCCATTTTGAGATCGATATAACCGTCAACAAAATCTTTGGTGAACACGCCGCCTTCAAGCAAGAATGCATGATCATCGCGCAATGCGTTTAACGCTTCACGCAATGAACCACATACTTGCGGAACTTTTGACAATTCTTCGGGCGGTAATTCATATAAATTCATATCCATGGAATCGCCTGGGTGAATTTTATTTTTCACGCCATCTAATCCCGCCATCAACATGGCCGCAAACGCCAAGTATGGGTTTGCAGTTGGATCAGGGAAACGTACTTCAACACGTTTGCCTTTTGGTGACAATGAGTATGGAATGCGACATGACGCTGAACGGTTACGGGAAGAATACGCCAATAAAACGGGTGCTTCGTACCCTGGTACAAGGCGTTTATAACTGTTTGTTGATGGGTTTGTAATTGCATTTAATGCTTTGGCATGTTTGATAATCCCGCCGATATAATACAAGCATGTTTCGGATAATCCTGCATATTTATCACCAGCAAAAAGTGGTGTTGAGCCTTTCCACAATGATTGGTGCACGTGCATGCCCGATCCGTTATCGCCATAAATTGGTTTCGGCATAAAGGTCGATGTTTTGCCATACGCGGCCGCCACATTGTGAACAACGTATTTATAAAGCTGCATATTATCCGCGCCCGTTACCAGCGTTGTGAATTTTACGCCCAATTCATGTTGTGATGGCGCAACTTCGTGGTGATGTTTTTCAACAGGCACGCCCATACCCGCCAGCACAGATAACATTTCCGCGCGAAGGTCAGATCCTGTATCAACAGGCGCATCAGGGAAATAACCACCCTTCACACGTGGACGATGCGCAAGGTTACCGCCATCAACGTTTTTATCAGTATTATATGGGCCTTCAGAGCTATCGATTTCAAATGATACTTTGTTCATTTTGACGGCATATTTTACATCATCGAATACAAAAAATTCTGCCTCAGGACCGAAATATGCGTTGTCAGCAAGGCCAATTGTTTGGATATATTGTTCAGCGGCTTTGGCAATTGAACGCGGACAACGGGAATAATTTTTGCCTGTTGATGGTTCAATAACATCACAGAAAATTTTCAATGTTGGTTGCGCAGAAAAGGGGTCAAGTGCTACGCGCGAAATATCTGGTTTTAAAATCATGTCTGATTCATTAATCGCTTTCCAACCAGCGATAGATGATCCATCAAAAAAGATTCCTTCTTTGATCATATCTTCGTCAACGGTCGAAATATGTTGTGCGGTGTGTTGTTGTTTACCGCGCAAATCAGCAAACAAGAAATCTACATATTGAACATCATTGTCCTTACAAAATTTGACGAGATCGGACGGAGTTTTAAGCGTAACGGCGGTCATTGTGGTTCCTTATCAAAGGGTTTGTGGCTTCCAAAATTTTATATCGCACTGCACCTATGCAAAAAACGCAGGTCAGATATTGATATTTATCATGGACATATCATACAGCATACACGCCGTCTAGATAAGTTTCAGGAAAAATTTTCGCCAATTCACCGCTTTTTTCTTTTGACAAAAAGCCCGCAGTCGATAATAAAGGCAAACACACTTATGTGGCGGTTGTAGCTCAGCGGTAGAGCTCTCGGTTGTGGTCCGAGTGGTCGCGGGTTCGAAACCCGTCAATCGCCCCATTTTTCTTGACATTGGCTGAAAAATATAGGATATTATTCCTATCAACACCCCGAGTCTATCAAGACTGCGGGGTTTTTCTTTTTTAGGAGATTTAAATGAAACTAAAACTTAGACAAGCTGTGAATAGAACAAGCCCTGCCAGACAGAATGATGTTATCAATGTTAAAAGTGCTTTGAATTTGTTGGGGTATTATGAAATAGAAGATGACGATACAATCGGCTATACAAATAATCAATTATTTGACTCTATGAAATTATTTCAAACTGATCATAGCCTTCCTATTCGTGATGGTATTGAACCAGATGATTTTATGCAAAAATCAATAAATAAAAAACTTTCCAAGATAAAAGATGATGTAGTTGAAAAGGAAGTTTTACCTGAAATACCAACTTATATTCCTGGAACAAAAATCCCAGATCGTGGTGTTCCTGAGCAAGGATATCCGAATAGCTCGCGCTATAACCCATATGATCGTTCGAGTGAAATAAATGAGAATATGGATATACTTATTGAAAGAAAACCCCTTGTAACAACTGAGCCAAGAATGCCTGTGTATGATACTGAAGAAAAATATTTTGATAGAAGAGTTCATGGTAGAAAAAAATATACTGACTTATAAAAGTTGGAGGTATATTCTGTTTAAATGAGATATTTCTTACTACTTTTAATTGTTTTATTTACTACGCCACCTGCCAAGGCAGAAGCGAAGTTTAGATACACCCTCCACGCGCATTTTGATAAAGATGACCCCGATGTTGAATCGCAAAGCGCGATATGCGAGGGAAATGATGAATGTACATTTCCATTACGGTACAAAGATCAACGCATTATTATAAAATCTGTTTTATCGCCCGATTTAAAAATCGCATTGCGCTTTTACAAAGATAATACATTGCTTTGGACGGGGAATGGCGGGCGAAATGTTTATGAAATTGATGGTATTTCAAAAAAGTCGGAATCTCATAAAATTCCTTTGGCATTGCCCAATCCCGCTTATTTAAAAGATGCGGGGCGTGATGAGGCCGTCATGCGTTACGCGGGGCCAGATGTTGCCACGATTAATATCTGGGTCGAAGCGGGGAAATAGATTTTCCCTAATCTTGCGCATGATGAAACGCAAACCAATTATAACCCCTTGCTAACG
>JBIICJ010000055.1:0-9361 GCA_044238965.1 Micavibrio sp.
ATCTATATTTGGTGGTACCAAAGATGATAAAACCAAACTTCATCAACAATTAATATTTTTTGTTGAGGATGCTATCGCTAATAATGACCATGCAGAATTATCCTTTTTATTAGGTCATAAAGAGATGATTGATGTTCTAAAACAAAGCAAGGCAATGGGGATCAGAGAATTTGAAAGAATTTTATTAAGCGTTGCGGGATCTTCACATTCACAATGGGGGCGCAAGACGCCAGATATAGATATGGTAACGGCAGAGCTTCTGATCAAAGCAGGTGCGAATACAAATAAACCTGCATATTGGATTGGTGGCTTTGATGGCCCTATGGAATTTTATATTAAAGATACCTATGACACGACTGATGATAAACAAAATAAAGAGTATTCCGCTATTGAGGCGATCAATCAAAGATACAATACAATCAGAGGAAAACTGGCTCAATTATTCCAGCCTATTTAAAAATCAAATTCACAAAAACGGGGCCCAACGGCTCCGTTTTTTATTGACCTTTAACTTAAGAATATGGCAATCTCTGGCTCATGAAAACAACGTCAAAACTGATCGAACTCACCTCATCCACTCTGCGCGATTATGATCATCAATTTATGGAACGCGCCTATCAATTGGCGTTGAAGGGATATAACGAAGGTGGATGCCCCATCGGGTCTGTTTTGATAGCGGATGAAACGCAAGAAATATTGGGCGAAGGCCATAATATGCGCGTGCAAGAAAACAACCCCATCATTCATGGTGAAATGTCGGCGATACGCGCGGCAGGTGCCCGCCCCCACTATAATGGTACAACAATTTACACAACGCTCAGTCCGTGCATGATGTGCGCGGGTACAATTTTTCAATTCAACATTCCGCGCGTTGTTGTGGGTGATGTTGAAAATTCAGATGGCAATGTCACATTTCTGCGTGAACGCGGCGTTGAGGTTGTGATTTTACCGCACCAAGGGTGCATTGATTTAGTCAAAAAATTCCGTGAGGAAAAACCACAATTATGGTCAGAAGATTGGGGGCAAGAATATTGCCCGCATAAACATTCATCGTAACATTTAACAAAGGACTGCGTAACATGAGTAAAACAAAAGTAATTATTGATTGTGACCCAGGATGTGATGATGCCATCGCTTTGGCTGCTGTCCTTACCGATCCAAAATTTGATGTTATTGGTATCACCAGTATCGGCGGCAATGTTAACCCCCAAAAAACAAAACGAAATGCGCTTGGTATTGCTGATTTAGTTGGTCGTCATGATGTGCCAATTATCGCAGGAGCTAAGAAACCTTTGGTAAAACCCATGGTTGATGCCAGTGATGTTCACGGTGAAACAGGCGTTGATGGTTTAAAAATGGATTTTAATGCGATTGCAAATTTAGAATCTAAACAACCACAACAACATGCCGTTGATTTTATTTTAGAACAATCAAGAAAGTATAATGGCGAATTAAATTTGATTGTCATTGGCCCGATGACCAATATCGCCATGGCATTACAAAAGGATAAAACACTTCCAACGCGCATTCAATCATTGACAATTATGGGCGGCGCATTTGGCGACCCTACGGGGAATATGGGCGAAACATTACATGCAGAATTTAATGTATATTGTGATCCGCACGCAGCTAAAATTACATTAGATGCATTTCAACAAGCACGTGTTCCGAGCAAAATTATGCCTCTCGATGTCACACATAAATTTTTACAAGATGCTGATTTCCGCGAATGGTTAGCGTCACTATCACCTCAAGGTGAAAATTTTGCGAACATGCTCAAACATTATGCGGAGGGATATCCTGGACTTCCAACATCAGATGCTGGCAAATCGCCATTGCATGATTTCCACACAATCGCCTCTTTCTTAAATCCTGATATGTATACATGGGATCGTGGGTTTGTTGATGTTGTTCCCGATGGTGCATGGGATGGTCAAACCATTTTGTCGCGGTCTTACAAATGGAATACACAAGTCGCAAGTGATGTTAACAGAGACCAATTTTTAAAGGTTTTAAAAGGCTCATTGACCCAAGCTCTAGGTTAAAAGAAATATTATTTAAAATCGGGCTTTATCAATATGGTAAAGCCCGATTTTTTATGCCCAGCTTGTAACTTTTTCATCAAAAAATAAGAAATCTATGTGAACCAATTTGCTACCTCATTCGTATGAATAAGTACAAAATTGGTGCCTATTAAGGGCCAATTTTATATGAAAACAAATAGATCACTACAAGGAGCATATTCATGGCCTATCACATTGATCAAGAAACACAAAAGTCAAATTCTGACTATATTCGCCATACTATGGCAGCCCCCATATTAGATAAAGGGCATGAGCAAGATTTAGCGCGTGCATGGCGCGACCACAAAGATGAGAAAGCTCTGCATGAACTCATCGAATCCTACACACGTTTGGTTGTCGCGATGGCACACAAATTTAAGCATTACGGTTTGCCCTTAAGCGATTTAATCCAAGAAGGAAATATCGGATTATTATACGCAGCCAATCGTTTTGAAGCCGACCGTGATATTCGTTTTTCAACATACGCATCATGGTGGATACGATCATCAATGCAAGATTACATTCTGCGGAACTGGTCGATTGTGCGCACTGGAAGCACATCAGCACAAAAATCTTTGTTCTTTAACCTACGACGTCTGCGCGCACGTATCGAAGGTGCAGCTGGTGAATTTGGCTTAACCAACCATGGCCGCACAGAAATCTCAAAGGCCTTAGGTGTTAGCATCAAAGATGTTGAATCAATGGAAGGTCGTTTAGGCGGTGATCAATCATTGAATATCAAAATCGCGAATGACAGTGATGATGAATATGGCGAATTTTTAGCTGATGATCGCCCCACCCCCGAAGATATCGTCATCGGTATGAAAGATGCGGAATCGCGTTCAAAATGGCTTGCTTCTGCGTTAAACCAATTATCATCACGCGAACAAAAAATCATTCGTGATCGTCATTTAAAATATGAAACAGTGACACTCGAAGATTTGGGTAAAGAATTGGGCATCAGCAAAGAACGCGTGCGCCAACTTGAATTCCGCGCCATGGAAAAATTAAAGGATAGCTTGGTCGCAGGCGGACAATTTAAACCAGACCAATTCAGTTTAGTTGCCTAAATTCGTAATAGCATAAATCCACATCTTTCCCCCTCAAGTTGTGGATCGGCAACAATCAGGCGCCGCCTATAATCTTATAGGTGGCGCCTTTTGTTATGCCTTGGCCTGATGATAGTCCATTTAACGCGCGGAAACGTTCAACGCGCCCCGATGGCACATTCATACGGCTTGCCAACGTTTCAACCGTATCGACTGCACCCGCCGTCACAATTTGAATTTTTTGTTGGGTCACCCGCGCACGTTCTTCTTGGGACATTTGACGGAAACTATAGGTTGTGCGTTTCATATTTTCGATGGTTGCCGATGATGCATTGGCAGGAAACGCCAATTGCATGCGAAATACTTCACGTGGCGACCATTGAATGGCAACCATTTGCACGCGCGCAGGACGACCACCAATCGTACCGTCAAAACCCGCCGTGGCAGCATCCAAACCATTAACAGCAATTGATTGTGGTGCTGATGTCATTTTCCCTGCGAGCCATTCATTCGCCAAATAAGATGTCGGCGTTGATGATTGTGACGGTGCATTATCAACAATAATCACGCCCCCATCAGAACCGCTCGCTACAATTTGTTTGGGCTGGTTATCAACATTATATCCTTGCGGTATGGTGAATTGAAACCCAAGCTCAGGATGGTAAAATGTATTGCCGTTCACAAAACCCTCTTTGGCACTGCCGCCATAGGTCATGCCTGACAATATCGATTGATATTGTGCACGATTACGTGTTTTTGAGGCTTCGTATTTTGAGGCTTGATTAGATGAAGCCGCAACGCGTTGCGGTGTGGGTGGGTGGGTTGCAAAATAATTTACGCCGCCATTAGGATTTTTTCCCGCCAAACGCGCTTCGGTGGAATTATATTGTTCCATATTCTGTAAGAATTCAGCAATCGCAAATGTGTCGTATCCCGCGCGCGATAAATAACGTACACCCAATTCATCAGCCTCATGTTCTTGCTCACGTGAATAGGAACTCATATATAAATTTGTACCCAAACCGACCGCACGCGATACATCCGCGCCGCCCACCGCTGCTGATAATACGGTTGCGCCTAATTGTGTTAACACACCTTGGGAATAGCGGGCAGCTTGGTGACGTCCTGTCACGTGACCAATTTCATGTGCGATAACGCCCGCAAGTTCAGCCTCATCATTCGCGACCGCCATCAAACCACGCGTTAAATAAATATATCCACCTGGTAAAGCAAAAGCATTCACCACAGGACTATCGAGCACAAAAAATTTATATGTCACATCGCCGCGTTCAGTATTTTTGGCAATATTTTGTCCAATCGAATTCACGTATGATTGTACGCGCGAATTTTGATAAATCCCCCCATATTCCTTGACGATTTTTTCATGTTCACTCGCCCCAACCGATGCCTCTGCCTCAGGTGACATTAACGCCGTAAATTGTTTTTGACCCGTAGCAGGATTGACCGAACAACCCGAAGCCGTGAATAAGATAAGGGTTAAACCAAGAAACAGATTGAAAAATTTTGCGTGTTGCACGATGATAACTCCATGCGGTTATATCAAATAATTTATGGGCTCAGCTTTGCTTGCCTCTGCCTTCTTTTTACTCCAGTTATAGGGCTGGCGTCTAGTAGCGCCGCCCCATCTACCCACTCACAATATGTAACAAAACTTTCCGTGGTCAATGCACAGACTTTCCGTGACTTGCGTGCCATCACAACGCCCATCACGGCGCAAAAGGTGATTGATGCCGTCACGTTTCTTGGTACCGATAACCAAATTTACCGTTTGGCGGGGATTGATATTCCAAACCCAGAAAATGATGACGGCGCACGCGCAATTGATGCGCTTCGTGAATTAATCGAAGGCAAACCTCTACGCGGTTACATGAGCAAGAAAGACACCAAAGGTCGCACCAACCGCATGGGACAAATTATCATTCATGCCACCACAAAAAACAATGTGTGGGTACAAGGATATTTAATTGAGAATGGATTGGCGCGCGTCGCCACCACCATTAGCAATGCAGAGCAATCGGAAAATATGTTAGCTATCGAACAACAGGCACGCGCCGCAGGTATTGGTATATGGGCAAAAGATGAAACACGCGTTATCAGCAGTGACGAAGCCCTAAATCGTTTAAATTCATTTCAAATTGTCGAAGGCGTAGTGACATCTGTCGCCACCATTCGTAACCAGATGTATTTAAATTTTGGTATTCGCGGGCAAAGTGATTGGCGCAAAGATTTCACGATTGGTATCTCACCTGCTCTGCGTAAATCACTCACGCGTAAAAAAATCAATACGATGGAAATGCAAAATGCGCGTGTGCGCGTGCGCGGATGGGTACAAAATTATAATGGCCCATATATCGAGCTAACTCATCCCGAACAATTGGAATTATTATCAAAGGGAAGTGCATTACCGCAAGGCGCGATTGAAACGCCACAAATACCCGCCATTGCCACGCCAAAAATTGAAAAACCAACTGTGAATAGCAATGAGTAAGAAACAACAAACATCTTCACGGAATAATATGGGTACGCCGCAGGCGCCCACACCCGTTTATACATCATCGGTGCATCCGCGCCCACTGCGTGATTTATATCCAGAATTACAACCTTATTCCCAAGGGTTCTTACGCGTTGATGATATTCACACTATTTATTGGGAACAATGCGGTAACCCCGATGGCGTGCCAGTGTTATCTGTTCATGGCGGGCCTGGCGAAGGATCATCGCCCATTCATCGCCGTTTTTTTGACCCCAGCCATTACCGCATTATTTTATTTGATCAACGCGGTGCAGGACGATCACAACCACTCGGATGTATTGAACAAAATTCACGCGAATTATTAGTGAATGACATGGAATTATTACGCAAACATTTGCGTATCTCACAATGGCATTTATTTGGCGGATCATGGGGATCAACCTTATCGCTCGCCTATGCAATCGAACATCCGACGCGATGCTTGAGTTTAATCTTGCGCGGTATATTCTTGATGCAAGAATACGAAATTGAATGGTTCTTATCAGGCATGAAATCAATTTTCCCTGAGGCATGGAATGCATTCGCCCGTGGCATGACCGACCCGTGGCAAATTTTTGAATCCTATCATCACGATCTTACCAGTGATGATGATCAGATTGCGATTGCTGCGGCTCTGCAATGGAATGCATATGAAAGCGCGTGCGCATCATTTTTGCCATCACGCGATGTGATCGCCAGCCAAGATCAACGTTATTACGCGCTCGCCATGGCAAAAATAGAGGCGCATTATTTTAAACATGGCCGCATTGCCGAAGCCGATTCATTTTTGACCAAAATTGACAGAATTCGGCACATCCCCGCCATGATTATTCATGGTCGTTATGATATCATTTGCCCGATTGAAACCGCCCACCGCCTGCACAAAGTATGGCGTGAGGCCGATTTCATTATCGTTCCCGATGCGGGGCATGCTTGTCTTGACCCGCCGCTTCGTTCTCGCTTGATCGAAGCCACAGATCATGCCAAACATATCAGATTAGTTTAGTATTTGTTTAAGAGGATCATATGAATTTCAATTCGCTAAAAGAAATGGATGTTGCCGATAAATTTGTTTTGGTTCGCGCCGATTTAAATGTTCCGACCAAAGCAGGAACCATCACTGATACCACGCGTATTGATCGCGTGAAGCCAACCATTGATTTTTTAGTCGAACAGGGCGCAAAAATTATTATCCTGTCTCACTTTGGTCGCCCCATAGGTGTGATGCCACAATTTTCACAAAAATTCCTGTGCCCTTCACTTGAAAAATCATGGGGTCACAAAGTTTCATTTGCGTCTGATTGTATTGGCGCGCCCGCAATGGATGCTCGTAATAAAATGAATGCGGGCGATATTTTGTTACTTGAAAATGTTCGTTTCCACGCAGGTGAAGAAAAAAACGATTCTGCCTTTGCGCGTGAACTTGCAAAATTAGGTGATGTCTACGTGAATGATGCGTTTTCGGTATCGCATCGCGCCCACTCATCGACCGAAGCAATTGCGCATCTAATGCCTGCCTGTGCAGGGTTATTGATGGAAGAGGAGTTGAAAGCATTAGAGGCCGCATTAGAAAGTCCCGCGCGCCCATTGATGGCTGTTGTTGGCGGCGCAAAAGTATCAACAAAACTAGAATTACTCGAAAATTTAGTTTTAAAAGTTGATGTTTTGGTTCTGGGCGGCGGTATGGCGAACACATTTTTATATGCGCAAGGCCACAAAGTGGGTAATTCATTGTGCGAAAAAGAAATGGTCAATACCGCCAAAGCCATCATGAAAAAAGCGGCCGAACATAAATGCACATTGGTATTACCCGAAGATGTTGTGTGTGCCGATAAATTTGAAGCCAATTCACCGCATGAAACATATAATATTAAATCGGTTCCGCAAGACCGCATGATTTTGGATATCGGCCCACGTACTGTGGAAGCCATTGAATGTCAAATTCGTGGATGTGAAACGGTGATTTGGAACGGCCCCATGGGCGCATTTGAATTAAAACCTTTTGACAAAGGCACAAACGAAGTTGCCGCCTATGTTGTTGAGCATACAAAATCAGGGCGCATGGTGTCAGTCGCAGGTGGTGGTGATACTGTATCAGCACTCGAGAATGCAGGTGTGGCAGGAGATTTCACTTATCTTTCTAGCGCAGGCGGTGCCTTCCTTGAATGGATGGAAGGTAAAAAATTACCTGGCGTTGCCGTGTTGAGGGCGCGCAGTTCGAAAGTTGCCTAATTTTTCTTATTGAAATTTTGATGTTTGATAGGTTTGCAATAGGCGAACAGCCGTTGGCATGTCTAAACTTTCAAAATAATTGATCGCATCATAAAATTCATGTTTGCGTAATGTGCCATCTTCGACACGAATTTTTTGTGTCATCAAATAAATTGATACAAACTCTTCGCGATCAAATTCAAACGCTTTTAATGTCGCGGCTAACGCTTGACCATTTAATTGAGATAAAATATTCAATGCCGTTGGAATCATAATGCCCGTTAGTACCGCATATTGAGCAACAAATGATTGTAGTTGGCCACGTTTCAACGTGCTTTGCATTAATTCTGCTGTCAATTGGCCTTTATCTTTAAATAAACGCGCCGCTTTTAACATCGCATTTGATGGATAAAATGGCGATGCAGATGTTTGCGAAAATTCTTGTAAAATATCTTTGACCGAACTTAAAATCGCCATTTCTTCTGCATTATGACGTTTTTGTTCTGTGCGCGATGTATCATTCACAGGTTGTTGCGCTTGCAGAACATTTTGAATCTCGGCTTTGATTTCTTCGCCAACGACTTCGTATAAACGACGCGCGACAAATTCAGGAATATCGGAACGTGCCACCAATGGTTTTGCCAATACTTTATGATCTTTTGCTAAATCAGATAAAATATTAACCGCATAAGATGTGAGTGCAATTTTTGTGTTTTCAGCCAAATGACATGCAGTTTCAACATCGCGCGTATCGGCCAATGTATCAATCACAGGTTCATTAATATGATCACGACGTGCAATCGCGCGCCAATATTCGGCTGTTTTTGATTGAATAATGTATAAGAGATCTAAATCGTTTAAAACGGGCGATGTTTTTAAGACTGATTCCGCCACGAAAATTTCATCCTGTGCCATGTGTAATACCAAACGAAGTGGTACATTATCCATGACAGATAATCGTTCGGCAATGGCTTGGCGTAAATCACGCTCAGCCTGACGCATAAGTGAGATTAAAATATCAGCAACTAATTCTTGCTCATTGATGCGCAAATTCGCACCCAATAAACCCACAACCGATTGTGACAATTCGGCGCGTGCTTCTGGTTTCTTTTCTTGGGCGAGTTGATAAAGACGGTGCGAATCGTATAACTGAACCAATAACGGCTCAACTTCTCCTCCGCGACCTAAATGACTAAAGCTCATAGTGTCCTAACCTAAACTCGTTCGACCCTGCATTTCCCGCCAAAGAAACGCATTGTTTTTTGATTTTTTTTGGAAGCTCCTCCCCAGGTAACCCCCAATACACACGCTCATGTATTGTTTATTCAAATTTATTTAAAATTTTACTTATATTTTAGAGTAACCCAGATTCATAAAAACTTCGTTAATATAGAAAATAAATGAAAGATTAATATTAAACTATACTCATGTAAAAGGTTTGCTATACTAACCCTTGCGAATCCTAGGGTTCGTGCCCGCCTCTACCCCCTTCTAATCATTCGTTA
>JBIICJ010000056.1:0-9252 GCA_044238965.1 Micavibrio sp.
ATAAAATTTGTAAACTCCAATTGGTTTGATCATGTGACGGGTGTGTTTGATGTGATCATTTCGAATCCTCCCTATATTCGGTCTGATGTGATTCTTGATTTAGATGAATCGGTCAAAAATTTTGATCCGATTCTCGCGCTTGATGGTGGATTGAGTGGAATTGAGCCGTATAAAAAATTGTTATCGGATGGAAAAAAGTTTTTGGCGGATGGTGGCCGAATGTTCTTTGAGATCGGATTTGATCAGGCCGAAGACCTTGCCCGACTCGTTGAAAACCATGGTGCGACTCTGATTCACATTCACAAAGATTTGGGCGGGCATGACCGCGTGGTTGAAATCGCATTTTAATGCGCATGGGGATAAATAAAAAAAACATTGACGAATCTCTTGAACCAAATCACCCAATCGACCACAGTCACGAAGTCGCCCAACGCAATGTGACACCTGTTAACGATTTAGGGGGTGTAGTGGCGGCGGACCCGAAAACATAGTCAAAGAGTTCAAAATTGATTCAGGCCTGACGTCTTGATTCAAAAAGGACTTTGCAACTTATCCACATTTGGGATAGGATTGAGTATGTTTTCCCGAATCAAAAGTTAATTTTTTTATTAGGGAATACAGGATTAGGAGAGCACATGAGACATAACCCATCGGCACGCCGTATGCGCCATCGCAACAATGGTGGTTCACATAATAACAATAACGGTGGTGGCTTTAACCAACGTCGTGGATTCCAAAATAAAAACCGCGTTCTTGACAGTAACGGCCCAGATGTCCGTATCCGCGGCACCGCTTATCAAATCGTTGAAAAATACATGACCCTCGCCAAAGATGCGCATGCATCAGGCGACCGCGTTATGTCCGAAAGCTACCTCCAACATGCGGAACATTATCAACGCATGATCAATGCATGGAATGAAGAATATGATGATGGCTATGCAGAGCAAGACACAAACCCATATGAGCGTTTTTCAGTGCCGCCACCAGCAGGTAGCGATGCAGGACAAAATAATCATAATGTGACTGACATCGCATCGGGCAACCAAGCTGAGGAAGATTTAGGTCTTCCTGCCAGCATCGTTGGTGCGCGTAAAGTTAATGATCCCGTGGCTGTTGAAGCATAAAACATAAATCAACTTATGATTGCGCATTGACTTCAATCTCGCTTGGGATAAATTATTCACATGGCAAAAACAAAAACTCAATCTGACGAATTAACTAAATGGCAGAAAAAAGTTTTGGCGGCATCTATGATGCGCATAGCGGGTGGTATTTTTATCATTTTTGGAATTGTCATTTTTACAAACATGTTTGGTGTGGCGCGTGCCTTGGGTCTGACCCATGACAATGTTCACTCTATCTTTGGCCTATTTTTATTCTCGGTTGGCATTTTTGATGCCATGATCCTGCCAAACCTCATTCTGCGCCAGCCAAAGAAGAAAAAAGGCTAAAAAACTTTTATCCCTTTAACTTGATATAGCATGATATACCTTCATATATTATAATAGTCAGATAAGGGGAATTATCATGGATTTTGAACGTTTCAGTGACAAAGTGCGCGCTATTTTGCAAAAATCGCAAACATTGGCAACGCGCTCAAAACACCAATCATTGGAACCTGAACATTTGCTCAAAGTCATGCTCGATGACGAAGATGGTCAGGCTGCATCACTGGTGCAAAAAGCGGGCGGTAATTTAGTATCACTCAAACGCGATGTCGATGTCGCGATTAGCAAATTCCCAAAGGTAGATGGTTCTGGCGCGGGCAGTTTGCGCATCTCAAATGATCTTGGAAAAATTTTAACATCGGGTATTGATTTAGCCGATCAAGCGGGCGATAAATTTTTAACCACCGAACGCATTCTCCAGGCCATGAGCTTGGCAAAAGCAAGCGATGTTGCGGAATATATCGAAAACGCGGGCATGACTCCGCAAAAATTAAATTCTGCCATTAACGGCCTGCGCAAAGGGCGCACGGCAGATACATCAAATGCCGAAGATAATTTTGATGCGCTCACGAAATATTCACGTGATATGACCGCACTCGCGCGCGAAGGAAAATTAGATCCTGTGATTGGCCGTGATGAAGAAGTACGCCGTACGATTCAAGTTTTATCTCGCCGTACAAAAAATAATCCTGTATTGATCGGCGAACCTGGTGTTGGAAAAACAGCTATTATCGAAGGGTTAGCCCAACGTATTGTTAATGGCGATGTGCCCGAAGGATTAAAACATAAACGCCTTATGTCGCTTGATTTGGGATCGTTGGTCGCGGGCGCAAAATTCCGTGGTGAATTCGAAGAACGATTAAAAGCGATTTTAGATGAAATTTCAGCCGCAAGTGGCGAAATTATTTTATTCCTCGATGAATTACACACATTGGTCGGCGCGGGGAAAGCCGATGGCGCAATGGATGCATCCAACATGTTAAAACCTGCGCTCGCGCGCGGTGAATTGCATATGGTTGGCGCAACCACATTGGATGAATATCGCAAACATATTGAAAAAGATGCGGCGCTCGCGCGGCGTTTCCAACCCGTATTCGTGGCAGAGCCAAGCGTTGAAGATACAATTTCAATTCTACGTGGTCTTAAGGAAAAATATGAAGTGCATCACGGGGTGCGCATTACCGATGGCGCGATTGTTGCCGCTGCCACATTGGCAAACCGTTATATCACCGATAGATTTTTACCAGACAAAGCGATTGATTTGGTGGATGAGGCATCATCACGTCTGCGTATTCAGGTGGATTCCAAGCCTGAGGAAATTGATGAACTTGATCGCCGTATCGTGCAATTAAAAATTGAACGCGAAGCGTTGAAAAAAGAACCGGATCAAGCATCGAAAGATCGTTTGGGCAAACTCGAAAAAGAATTGGTTGATTTAGAGAAAAAATCATCCGACATCACTAAAATTTGGCAGGCAGAAAAAGCTACGGTCAACCAAGGTCAAAAAATCACCGAAGAATTAGATCGTGCCCGCATTGAATTGGAACAGGCAGAGCGTGACGGCAATTGGTCGCGCGCGGGTGAATTAAAATATGGCCGTATTCCTGAATTGATGAAAGCGCTTGAAATCTCATCGAGTACATCGTCACGTAAAATGATCAACGAAGAAGTCACATCTGATGATATTGCCGCGATCATTTCACGTTGGACAGGTATCCCCATCGATAAAATGATGCAGGGTGAAAATGAAAAGCTTTTGAATATGGAATCAAAATTATCGGCGCGTGTGGTCGGACAAGACGAAGCTGTGCGCGCGGTTGCGGCATCGGTGCGCCGTTCACGTGCGGGGTTACAAGATCCGCATCGTCCGATTGGATCGTTCTTATTCCTCGGCCCGACAGGTGTTGGAAAAACGGAATTGACCAAAGCGCTTGCCGAATTTTTATTTGATGATGACACCGCCATGGTGCGTATGGATATGTCGGAATATATGGAGAAACATTCGGTTGCGCGCATGATTGGTGCCCCCCCAGGTTATGTCGGATATGATGAAGGCGGTGCCTTGACCGAAGCGGTGCGTCGTCGCCCGTATCAGGTTGTGTTGTTTGATGAAATTGAAAAGGCACATCCTGATGTGTTTAACGTGTTGCTCCAAGTTCTCGATGATGGGCGTTTGACCGATGGTCAGGGGCGTACCGTTGATTTTTCAAACACAGTATTGATCATGACATCAAATTTGGGCGCCGAAAATTTAGCCAACCAAGAAGAAGGTGCAGATGTGGAAAAAGTTCGCCCGCAGGTGATGGAAGCGGTGCGTAAATTTTTCCGCCCTGAATTTTTAAATCGCCTCGATGAAATTTTATTATTCCGCCGTTTGGGACGCGGACAAATGGCAGGCATTGTTGATATTCAATTATCCAATTTGCGCAAACTGCTTGAATCGCGTCGCGTAAATTTGGTGCTCGATGATGCTGCAAAATTATGGCTGGCCGATAAGGGGTATGATCCCATTTATGGCGCGCGCCCACTCAAACGTGCCTTACAAAATTATGTACAAAATCCAATGTCGGAAATGATTTTACGTGGTGAAATTCCCGATGGATCAACCGTGAAAGTATCAACGCAGAAAGATAAATTAAATTTTGCGGTGATAACATCCGCAACGGCAGCGGCATAATTTCAATGGCGCATTATTTTTTCTGCGGTATTGGCGGGAGTGGGATGTTACCGCTTGCCATGATTATCAAAGGGCAGGGGCATGAAGTTTCAGGCTCTGATCGTTCATACGACCAAGGCCGTACACCCGAAAAATTTATCTGGATTACATCGCAATCAATCATACTCGCGCCACAAGATGGAAGCGGGTTAACATCTGACATGATTTTGGTGGTCTCCAGTGCGATTGAAGAATCCATTCCCGATGTCAAGCGTGCACGTGAATTAAATATTCCCATTATTAAGCGCGCGGAATTATTATCATCATTATTTAATGCGGCGGAAACACGTGTGGGTATTGCGGGCACAAGTGGGAAGTCAACCACAACGGGCATGATGGCCTATGCGTTATCAAGGTTAAATAAAAACCCAACCATGATGAACGGTGCGGTGGTCAAAGATTTTCAAAATAAAGAAGACCCTTATGCTACATATTTAAATGGCGCGCCTGAGTTATTTGTTTCCGAGATTGATGAAAGCGATGGGTCAATTGAGTTGTATCATTCAACCCATGCTATTTTGACCAATATTGCTCTCGATCATAAACCGATGGAAGAATTGATTCCCTTGTTTGTGAATTACGCGAAGCGAGCAGGGCATATTATTGTGCCGTATGATGCGCCCTATATTTCTGAAGTTACAAAGCATGTTGATTTAAAACCAATTTTTACATTCGGTATCAAAGATTCACGTGCGACTATATCTGCCGACGATATTCAATATTTCCCCGATCGCGTGGTGGTGTGGGTTGGCGCGGGTGATGATCATGCTGATTTAACCATTAATTGCCCTGGGCAACATAATGTTATGAACGCGCTCGCGGTTATTACGTGTTTATATAGTATGAATATTTCATTACATGATGCGTGTAAGGCACTCACTGGTTTTTCAGGTATCAAGCGCCGTATGGAAGTTGTGGGGAAGAAGAATGATATTCTGGTTTATGATGATTTTGCGCATAATCCTGATAAAATTTCGGCGAGTTTAACATCATTAAAACAACATGAAGGGCGATTGCTTGTCATGTTCCAAATGCATGGCTTTGGCCCATTAAAATTAATGCGTGCGGAGTTAATTGACGCCTTTTGTAATCATTTAGGCGCTGATGATCATCTCTATATGCCCGAAGTTTTATATTTGGGCGGCACAGTTGATCGATCATACACCGCGCATGATTTTATTGGTGAATTGCAACAAAAGCATACCCATTCGTATTGGTATGAAACACGTGACGATGCCGTCAAACAAATAATTGCGGATGCAAAGCCGTATGATCGTATTGTGATCATGGGTGCACGTGATGATACATTGTCAGATGTAGCAAAATTTATTTTAGATTCTTTATAAATTTAAACATGGCGCGCATGCCCATGTCACTGCCACCACGTGGACGACCCGTGCGACCATATTGCTCCCACGCATAATGATCAATATGAACCCACTTGGTTCCTTTGGTCACGAAATGATCAAGGAATAATGCCGCCGTCACTGCGCCTGCAGGATTTGATCCCGCATTATTAATATCGGCAATAGGGGACAAAATATCTTTCTTATATGGTGACCATAATGGCATGTGCCACATCGGATCATCGCATGTCATCGAAACCGTTTGAATATCCTGCGCGAGCTTATTGTCATTGGAAAACAGTGCAGGGAGATCAAACCCAAGCGCAGACCGCGCCGCGCCGGTTAATGTTGAAAAATCAACCAATAGATCAGGCTTTTCTTCGCATGCGGCGGTTAAACAATCCGCCATCACCAAACGCCCCTCGGCATCGGTGTTACCAATTTCAACCGATGTACCATTGCGTGACGTTATAATATCACTGGGGCGGTAGGCATTACCCGAAATCGAATTTTCGGCAGATGGAATAAGAACGCGCAAGCGTACGGGTAATTTATATGACATGATCATATGCGCAAGGCCGAGCGCCATCGCCGCGCCGCCCATATCTTTTTTCATGAGCAACATTGATGCCGACGGTTTGATATCATATCCGCCCGTGTCAAAAACAATTCCTTTGCCCACAATCGTAATTTTTTTATGTTTAGCGTTACCCCATGTAAAATCAATTAGTAATGGATCACGATCACTGCCTTTACCAACTTCGTAAATCATCGGGAATTTTTGGGTGATGAGTTGTTTGCCGCGAATGATATTTAATTTGGCCTTGTGTGAGGTTGTTAATTGTGTGGCAAATTTTGCCAAATCATCGGGCCCCATTTTATTGGGTGGCGTATTAATCAAATCACGCACGGCATAAATTGATTCTAATTGCGGTTTGATGGCGGCCATTATCTTGGATGGGCAATATAATAAAGGCGGAGTTTTATTTGATTTTTTGAATGTATCATATTGATAACATGATAACGCCCATCCCATATACACATTGTGCAATTCGGCATCATCAATTTTAAACCCATTTAATTGAAAACCGACTTTGATAACGCTCTCATCCAAAATTGATGTTACCATGTCGGTGATATGTGCGAGTGAATAGAGAGAGATGTCTTTGGGTGCAAGTACGGCAGCATATTTGATATGCGCCTTATCATCACGGATAAATAATATTTTTCCTGCATCATTCCAATTTTGTTGTGTGGCGATGGTTTGCATGTGCGTTGATTGTTCTTTTAGAAATTCTTTGCGGGTGGCGAGCGGCACTATATATATAGGAATCTGTTTGGTTGATTTTGTGGTGGTTAATCCGCGAAGTTTTGGCAATGCCATGCTGGTCTCCTTGATAATTTTTTCTCAGTATCCCCCTCGAATCAAAGTGAGGCAAGGGTATGATTTTACCCAGTAAACAAAGCGTTTTTGACCCGTCATCCGAAAAATAAGTCAAAAAAGCCTATTTTTATGCTTTTTTTGTGTATTTTTTGTTGTTTTGTGCGTTTTTTTGTTTGGCGAATGCGCGGAAATGGTTATGCTCTTGCTTATTCAAACACTCTTTTCTTTTAAATTAGGAAGGTACTTACTATGGCGAAAGCAGCACCAGCAGCAACTGCAGCGAAAGCTCCAGCGGCTCCTACAGTAACACTAAAACAAATCGCGGCGATCGTTGCTGAAAAGCACGAAATCACCAAGAAACAAGCAAATGAGTTGACCGAAGAATTGGTGAACAACATTGTGAAAAACCTCAAAAAAGGTAACCGTATTCGTATGGCTGGCCTTGGTATTTTGCAAGTGAAAAAACGCGCAGCACGCATGGGCCGTAACCCTGCAACTGGCGAACAAATCAAAATCCCAGCGAAGAAAAAAATCGCTTTCCGCGCAGCTAAAGAATTGAAAGACGCTGTCGGTAAGTAATTTTTTGACGAAAGTCGGAAATTCAAAAAACCCGTGGGGCATATATGTTCCGCGGGTTTTTATTATAAAATAAGATTGAGGTTTAAATATCATGTTATTAGGCATTCATTGGATTTACATTGTTATTATTGGCGCGACGTTAAATGTATTGGTCAATTTTGGATTCAAATTTTTTGCGGATAAGCCTGAATCATTTTTATTCAGTTCATGCATATATGTTGTCACGGCGATCACCATATGTACCTATGCCATTCTAAATAATACCTTTCATCCATCTGTTGTCGCATCCACCAAAAATATTCTTATTATTCTCATGACGGGTATAGGGCTTGGCACGATGATCGTTTTCTTTGTCACCGCGCTTGATCGCGGGCCGTTTGGATTGGTGAATGCCAGTTGGATGGCGTGGACGATGGTGTTATCCTTGATTGCTGGTGTCTTAATTTATAAGGATGCGATTACATGGCAGGGCATGATGGGCGCGGGTTTAACCTTGGTTGGGTTGTTTTTTATGGCCAAATCATGAATTTATGACTTGTGATTTCCAACAATCATGTTAGAAATTTCGATGACTATGTATGGAACGGTGGCCGAGAGGCTGAAGGCAACGGTTTGCTAAATCGTCGTACGGGTTAAACCGTACCGAGGGTTCGAATCCCTCCCGTTCCGCCATATATAAATCCTCCCCTTGTAGGAGGATTATATATGGGGAAGCGGATCGGTGGACGGACACTTGTTCGACAATTTTATTAGTGAGCGCGCATCGCGAAAGCGAACTTAGAAAATTGCAACTTTGCGAAGCAAAGTAATCCTTCTTATTTCGTTATAGCCACTTAAATTTATTCCCAATGTGAAGTAGCCATTTTCTTTGGAAGGGCAAGATTAAATGATTTCGTAACGCCATCACCAGCGTAGCGAAGTTGATAATCTTTAAAAACACCAGCTTCGCTTTTGATCCATTTATTTCTGATTGAACCGTATATACCAGAATCTGATTTCTGAGACATTTCTTCGTTCATTATTATATCCCACTTTGCTCGTGAAAAAGGATGATCTTCATCAAAAGTATAAAGGGGAAGGCGAGTTAATTTTACTACAGTATCATAAAATATTTTAAGATCATTTGTAGCTTCTTTTGACTCATCAATTGCTTTAATTCTTTGTAGGAATTTTGATAGTTCTAATGATGATAAGGCTAAAAAAGTTAGAATCCCCCAAAGAAAAGATGTGATTGAAATGATATTCTTTCCATTACTGTGGAGTATTGGGTTAGGTGATGAGGCACCATCTTTAAATCCTTCAATAAAAAATCCAAGGAGTTTTAAAGGATCTTGGGCGTCATGCTCAAAGGTTGTTTCAAAGAGTCTTATTCTACCATGGTTGTGTTTAATAGTATTTGTAAAACTTGCAATTTCATCTCGCAATGGTTTGATAGCCTCATTCAGTAAGCGAAGATTTCTATTTTTTAGTGCTTCTTCTTTATTTTTAAAAAATGAATTAGCTATTTCTTTTATATCATCTGTATGCTCTGCTGCTGAGTATAAAGAGAGCTCTAGATAATCTATTATTTCATCTATATCTGCGTGATTATTAGGTTGATTTCTCCAAAATAATTCTAATCTATCCGCACATTTACTAACTTTTTCACAGATGCGTACAATTGATATATTGTATATTCCTAAGGGATGACGGCAATCTTTTGTTGTATGGTAAGAGGATGATTCTTTAAGAGCTGATAAATGGCTTTGTGCTGGTAGGGGAGAGCCTCCATCAAAAGGA
>JBIICJ010000059.1:0-9157 GCA_044238965.1 Micavibrio sp.
ATTTATATTTATCATGGTTTTACAATGATGATCGCGTAAATGAATGTGATCATGCAACATTATCATCAATTGATCATCAATTAAAACAAACATCGGTCGATATGATTATTGGTACAAACCGACTAACCGCGCATGATATTATGGGTTTATCGCTCTATCCACTCGGCGGCATGCCGTATTTGGATGTGGTGGCGAGTGAATTAATTTATAATCCTGAATATACAGATATGCGATGCGATATGTTACGCGCGCATAAAATCCAATTGGAGCAAGAGATAAATGACAGCCAATCAGTGCCATCTAATTTGCTTATTTTCCGTGATCCGTCATTAAACCGTTTATTTAGTAACGGCACGTATATTGATACGGTTAGTTAATATTCGTGGCGATACAATTTATTCATGCGACAACAGAACAAGAATGGATTTACCACGCGACATCATTTTTTAGTGATTGTTTAGATGAATATGAATGCCCATTAATTACTTTTCCCACAGGTAATACACCCGCGCCATTCTATCAATCCCTTCGTAATAATAAAAATATTATCGGGCGTGATTTTCGGTTTTTAATGTTGGATGAATATGCGGGTTTAGATGCGGATGACCCACGTCATTTTAGTGGTTGGATCACACGTGATTTGCTTGATCCGTTAAATGTACCCGATCTACAGCGCCATTTATTTGATCCTTATGCAACTGATATAAACGCCGAATGTGATCGGTTTCGTCGTAACCGCAATGATTTAGGTAAATTGCATCTGGCATTCTTGGGCGTCGGATCAAATGGTCATGTAGCGATGAATGACCCACCCGCCGATAAAAATTCTAGCACACGTATTATTCATATGGATGATGAAACGTATAATGCCAATGAAAAATATTGGGGTATATCTGATAAACACTTGCCGCGCACCGCCTATACACTTGGGATAAATGATATTTTTCAATCACAAAAAATTGTTATATTCTTGCGCCATAAAAATGAATTATTGGAACGGTTGAAAAATATACGTGATGCTGATGAAAATTTCCCTGTAAGTTTATTATATGATCATCCACATATTACGGTTTTAAGTTTATAGAATATAAAAAGGATTATAATATGTCACAAACCCTTTGGTATCATGGTGTTATTTATCAAATTTATCCGCGCAGTTTTTATGATACCACCGGCAATGGTGTAGGTGATTTGCGCGGTATTTTTGAAAAATTACCTTATATTGCGTCATTGGGCGTGGATGCGGTATGGATCTCACCATTTTTCAAATCATCGATGAAAGATTTTGGATATGATGTATCTGATTATTGTGCACCTGACCCACTATTCGGTACATTGGATGATGTACAGACGGTGATTGATCGCGCACATGAATTAGGTTTAAAGATTATGTTTGATATGGTGTGGGCGCATACATCTGACCAACATCCTTGGTTTGTTGAAAGTCGATCAAACAAAGATAATGACAAATCTGATTGGTATATTTGGCGTGATGCCAAACCTGACGGCACTGCGCCCAATAATTGGCTATCGTATTTTGGCGGCCCTGCGTGGACATGGGATTCGCGCCGCGAACAATATTATTTGCATCAATTTTTAACATCACAACCGCAATTAAATTTTTGGAATGATAACGTCAAACAGGCGGCGTTTGATACAGCGCGGTTTTGGCTTGATCGCGGCGTTGATGGTTTTCGCCTTGATGTGGCGCATGCTTATTTGGTTGATAAAGATTTGCGTGATAATCCCGCGCGCACGTCAGGTGCAACATCTGATATTCCATCATCAAACCCGATGTCACGGCAGGTACGTTTATATAACGCCAATATACCTGAGAATATGAATGTTATACGTGATATTCGTGCATTAATGAATGAATATGATAATCGATGTGCACTGGCTGAGGCAGGTGGCGAGGATAGCGAAGCCGTCGCCGCCAGTTACGCGAATGGTGATGATAAATTACATTTGGCTTATTCGTTTGGGCTTGTCGGATCACGTATGACAGCGCCCGTGGTACGCGGTGTCATTGAAAAAATTGAATCGGTAATTGATGCGGGACGTATTTGTAACGCCACCAGTAATCATGATTTTAAACGTGCTATTTCACGCTACACAGATAATGAAATGCATTTTGATTCTGTTGCGCGATTAAATATGGCTCTGGGATTAACCTTGCGCGGGTCATATTGTTTGTATCAGGGTGAAGAATTAGGTCTGCCGCAGGCGGAATTATCATTCGACCAATTGCAAGATCCATACGATAAAATGTTATACCCATTACATGTGGGGCGTGATGGGTGCCGCACACCGATGGTCTGGAATCATGATAAATCACATGGCGGGTTTACATCATCCGATACGCCATGGTTACCAGTTCCTGATGTCCATCATTCACGCGCCGTTGATGTTCAGGAAACCCAACAAAATTCAGTCTTAAATGCATATAAACGATTTTTAAATTTTCGCAAACATTCAGATATTTTATTAAAGGGATCAATTAAAATTATTTATGCTGATGATAATATGTTGGTTTATGAACGCACATTGAATGATAAAAAAATTATCTGTGTGTTTAATATTTCCGATAAACAAAATTCATATGTTTTAAATGATACTTGTAAATTACGCGATGATTTATCACATGGCGTGACGCAATTAGGTGCGCAAATTTCTTTTGCTCCTTATGCCGCAGGAATTTTTGAATCAAAGTAATCTTATAAATGATAAACGCTAGTCGCGGGTAAATAATCAGTCGTGATGGTTTGAAAATCACGTGACCATGATTCAACCCACGCGCCATTTGATCGTAAATAACGTGTATTTAACAATCGTTTGGTTGATTCTAATAAATCAACGGCGCGCGGGTCTTTGTCACGCATCACGCGATGCGCGCGAATGGCCTCACATAACGGCCAAATACGTTTTGTATTGGTAATGATTGACCCATTGGGGTGTTGTTCATCATAAATACCGCCATAAATTTCGTCATACCCGTAACGGCACGCCCAATCATATAATGCGGTAATATATGGTTCGGTTTCATCGCGAACATGCGGAAATAATTTTGTATAAAAATCTAATAACCACACCCATTCAAAATGGTGGCCTGCTTCGGTCATTTGTTTATGTGATGTCACGCGCGATAAATCATCGTTAAAAAATTCATGCAATGTGCCTGTGGCAGAATCAAAGAAATAATTTTTAAACAGACCAAATAAATAATGGCATTCATCGGCAAAATCATTATGACGCGTGGCCTCATAGGCAAATAAACACGCCTCAAATAAATGCATGTGCGGGTCTTGGCGACGCGGCAAAGTGATGGGGTTTAGGTTTGAATCCAACGCCTCTTCGTAACCTCTACCCGATCTATGACGCATGCAATTGCGGATAAAATGCAATGTTGATAGCGCCATATCCTGTGCGTTTTGATTATTCGCGTGTCGCCCATAACAAGATAAACATAAAATCGTAAATGCATGACCATAAAAATCAAATTTTTGGTCGTGTGGTGTGCCATCATTCGTGCATGAAAAGATCCAGCGTCCATCACCTTGGTAATAATGCTCAACTAAAAATTCATAGGATGATGATAATTGCGGCAATAACGTACGTGGATTTGTATCCGATTCTGTGTATAAATAAATTTGACGGCATTGGCTTAATAATCGTTTATATCCAACATCAATTGGTTTTAATTGATCATCAAGCCGTTCATGAAAACCGCCATGTGTTTTGTCTTGGAAGGCCTCGAACCATTTGGGCACATATTTTTTCTTAATGGTTTGGGATAATGATGGGCTTTCAAATAATTTATGCGGCGACAATTTGCGCCATTGTTTATCGGGATGGCGTTCGCGTAAAAATTTTCGAATAGATTGCAATAATTTCATCACGAATAAAGCAAAAATCAGATTGTGTTTAAGTCTTTCTCCTTTTACCATGAACTTATGCGCGATGTATATATTCATTTAGTATCAGATGCCACGGGGGCAACATTACAAGGCATGGCTCAGGCGGGCATTGCCCAATTTGAACGTATTAATCCCATCGAACGCCTATGGCCATTGGTACGTAGTAAACGTCAGATGGAACGCGTGTTAAAGGATATCGAAGATCATCACGGCATTGTTTTATATACTCTGGTTGATCCCGCTATGTGCGATATGTTACGTGAATTCTGTGATGAGTTAAAATTACCTTGTATTAATGTGATGGAGCCGATTATATCAGGTATGTCATCTTATTTGGGGCAATCGTCACGGAATGTCGCGGGGCTTCAACATAAAATGGATGACACATATTTCAAACGAATTGATGCAATTGATTTTGCCATGGGGTTTGACGATGGACAAAATTTGACGGGTATAGAAACCGCCGATGTCATTTTATGCGGCGTATCGCGTACATCAAAAACACCAACTTGTATTTATTTGGCGCAACAAGGCGTACGCGCGGCGAATATTCCGATGGTACCTTCGGTGCCATTCCCACATCATGTATTAACGCTTAAAACGCCTTTATTTGTGGGGTTAACGGAATCAGCAGATCGATTGATTGAATTGCGCTCTAGCCGCATAAAAATTGATCAAAAACAAATAAATTTATTTGGCAATCATTATGTGCATCCCGAACATGTTGAGGAAGAAGTACAAAACGCACGCAAATTTTTCCGCGAACAAGGGTGGCCGATTATTGATGTGACCAAAAAATCGGTCGAAGAAACGGCGGCTGAAATTTTGGTTTTATTACAACGCAAACGCCATGATGCGGAGACGATTTAAATGATCAAAGCGGGCGTAATTGGGTATCCATTATCACATACATTGTCGCCACAGATTCATAATTATTGGTTACAACAAAACAATATCGATGGTGAATATCTGGCCCATGAAATTCACCCCGATGATTTAAAAACGAAATTATTTGCATTGCGTGATGCGGGATATCGCGGGGTGAATGTCACATTGCCGCACAAAGAAAACATTACAAAATTTTGCACGACGTTAACGCGTGATGCGGCGATAATTGGCGCTGTAAATACTGTCATTTTTCATGATAATGGCGAAATTGAAGGGCATAATAATGATGCCTATGGTTTTATTACGCATGCGCGTCAAACCGTGCCAAACCTGAATATAAATCGCGCGATGGTATTGGGCGCGGGCGGCGCAGCGCGGGCGATTTTGTTTGCATTAAAACAGGCGGGCGCACACGAAATATTTATCACCAATCGGTCATTGGAACGCGCTGAAAATCTGGCCGAAGAATTTGGCGCGCGCGTGGTGGAATGGCATGACAAAGATAATTATGTAGGTCACGTTGATTTTCTGGTCAATACAACATCATGCGGTATGGCGGGGCAACCGCCATTGGATATTTCATTAAATGGTGCTTCGCCAAATTTAATTGTCTATGATATTGTTTATAAGCCATTGATGACAAATTTATTGCGCACTGCGCTGGATAAAAATTTGCAGATCATTACGGGATTGGGTATGTTGTTACATCAGGCCGCGCCAGCATTTCAAAGTTTTTATGGGCGTAATGTTGTGGTTGATTCTGCATTAGAAACCATGATTTTAAATGGATTGCAATCATGAAAATTTTGGGCTTAACAGGATCAATTGGTATGGGAAAATCAACGGCATCAAAATTATTGCGCCGTTTGCATGTGCCCACCCATTCATCCGATGATGCCGTACATGAATTATTATCACCGCACGGTGAGGCGTTTCATGCAGTGATTCAGCAATTTCCTGAGGCTTATGATTCTAAAACAAAAAAAATTGATCGGCAAAAATTGGGGCAAATTGTGTTTGTGAACGCGCAAAAACGCCGTGTGTTGGAAAATATTTTGCACCCATTGGTACAAAAATCACAACAAAAATTTATTTTAAAGGCGCGTCGTATGGGTATAAAATGTGTGGCATTAGATATACCATTATTATTTGAAACAAATGCTATGCACCGTGTACATAAAATTATCACAGTGACCGCACCATTTTTTGTTCAAAAATTGCGCGTACTGAACCGCACTGGCTTTCATGAACAAAAATTTTATCATATTTTAAAAACACAAATGCCTGATCGATTAAAACAAAAATTATCTGATTTTGTTGTGCCAACGGGTTTGGGTCAGGCCCATGTGTTTGGGTCATTGCAAAAAATTTTGGAACGGATAGGCAAATAAAATGCGTGAAATTGTTCTTGATACCGAAACCACAGGCTTAGATCCCAAAGACGGGCATCGCATGGTTGAAATTGGGTGCGTTGAATTATTAAACCACATCCCCACGGGCAAAACATGGCATTATTATATTAACCCCGAACGTGAGATTCCTGCAGAAGCTACTGCTGTGCATGGTATTACAAATGACCGCGTGAAGAAAGAACCAATCTTTGCTGAAATTGTCGGATCATTTGCCGATTTTATTGAGGGCGCGCGCTTGGTTATTCACAATGCAGAATTTGATGTTAAATTTTTAAATTACCAAATGAAAGAATTTGGATATCCAGCTATCAAAGTCACCGACACAATTGATACATTATTAATCGCACGCAAAAAATTCCCAGGTCAGCCTGCAAATTTAGATGCGTTGTGCCGTCGGTTTAATATTGATTTATCGGGACGTGAATTTCACGGCGCGTTGCTTGATGCGCAATTATTGGCTGACGTGTATTTAGAATTATCGGGCGGTCGTCAACATGGTTTGGAATTGGGGCAATCGCAAAAGAGCAATATGATAGATGTGGTAACAAAAACAAATTCATCCATGAAAAAGATTGAACGTGAATATCGTGAACCGCGCGTGTTTTCCATTCCGCAAGATGAATTGGATGCGCACGAAGAGATGATCAAAAAATTAAAAGAGCCTCTTTGGAAACAATAATATTTATTGTGCGCTTTGATTTTCTGGCTTGCCAAATTTATTTAAATACATGGCGGTAAAATCAACAGGTCCTAATAATAATGGCGGGTATCCACCATCTTGGGTCAAATCCGCCAATAATTTACGCGCATAAGGGAAGGCCAAACGTGGCACTTCAACCAACAACATCGGGTGGTGCTGGCTTTCAGGAACGTTATGAATAGATACGGTCACGCCATATAAAATTTCTGCCAGAAATACGATTTTGTCATCGCGTGAGGCTTTGGCGTTAATTTTTAATGTGACCTCAAATAAATGTTCGATATTTGGATCTTGAATGCGTGATGCGTCAACATTGATCGATAAGTCAGTTGTGGGGTTGCTTTGCCCTGCACGATAGCTATCGGGCGCATTTGGATTTTCGAATGATAAATCTTTGATATACTGGGCGTGCAAGATTAATGGCGCCACAGGTGCGGTTGCGGGTGTTTCGGGATTTGCGTTTGTATCAGTCATAACCATAGATTTAGCACGTTTATTTTCAAAACAAAAGAGGGTGACGACTTGTTATTTTAGCCAAAAAATCTATTATAGACAGCATGACAACTGAACTTTTGATCTATGCGATTGTCGCAGGCATTTTGGTATTTTGGCTACGCAATACATTGGGTACACGCCATGGCGAAGAGCGTGAGCGCCCTAATCCACTTACCCAACTAAAAACCGCATCAGAATCTGAAAAACCATCAGCAGCATTCGACAATATGATGAATCAGAAATCTGAACCACAAACAGATGATTGGTCAGGTTTGCCCATTGATGTGAATGCGTTTATCGGTTTGAAATTAATCGCAGCATCGGATCGTAATTTTCATCCCAAGAAATTTATTGCAGGCGCGCGTGATGCCTTCCCGTTAATTGTGGAATCGTTTGCATCAGAAGATAAGGATTTACTTGGTCGCTTATTAGCCCCCACTTTGTACAAAAATTTTGATGCGGCGATTAAAGATCGTCATGCACGCGGCGAAACAGTTTCAACTGAAATTCATGCAGTACGCGCGGCTGAAATTATTGATGCCGATATGCGCGGGCGCATGGCATTTGTTACAGTAAAATTTAAAGCCGATGAAACAACTATTATTCGCAATTCTGCGGGAACAATTTTATCGGGCAACCCTGATCAAACAACAGAAATTAATGATATCTGGGTATTTGGCCGCGATACAAAATCATCTGACCCAACATGGTTTTTATATGAAACACGTGATGATGTGCCCGAAGTTGCACCATCAATTTTCCCTCATTCATCATAATGAAAGATAACAGGCATGATCAAATTTTCTGTTCTAATGGCAATCAGTTTGCTGTGCCTTACATCATGTTTGCCTTTGACGGGATCAATGCAACCTGACACAAAATTATCCATGACTAAAACGCCAACATTCGCGCCTGCAAAATTTTCTGATCTACCCAATTGGTCGCGTGATAATATCAAAGATGCGTTTGTTGCCTTTGATGCCTCATGCACAAAATTATCACCTTCATTATTTTCATCATCATCTATTCCCGTGAATGATATCACAAAATGGAAGGACGCATGTAATGCGCGCCCTGATATCAAAAATATCACCGATGATACGGCGCGCACGTATTTTGAAAATTACTTTACGCCTTATATGGTGAGCGCTGATGGCGATGTAAATGGGCTTTTTACAGGGTATTTTGAGGCATCATTAAACGGGTCAATGACGCAGAGCGCGCAATATTCTGTGCCGCTGCGCGCGCGCCCTGATGATTTAATCATGGTTGATTTGGGCGCATTCCGCCCCGAATTAAAAGGTCAACGCATCGCAGGTCGCGCGGTGGATGGACAATTAAAAGTTTACGAAGATCGCGCCGAAATTGAAGATGGCAAATTACCCAAGGGCCAAGACAAACCATTATTATGGGTTGATAACGCCGTTGATGCATTCTTTCTTCAGGTGCAAGGGTCGGGGGTTGTCACATTACCCGATGGGACAACCAAACGCGTTGGGTATGATGGGCAAAATGGTCATGTCTATTCTGCGATTGGGGGCGAATTAATCAAACGCGGGCATTTGACCAAGGATAATGTATCGATGCAATCGATTAAGGCATGGATGGCAAAAAATCCTGCCGAAGCCAAAGACATTATGCGCACCAATAAATCATATGTATTTTTCCGCTTTATTGATGGTGATCATAAAATTTCAGGCCCGATTGGTGGGCAGGGCGTGCCATTAATCGCGGAACGATCACTC
>JBIICJ010000058.1:0-9157 GCA_044238965.1 Micavibrio sp.
CACCGCGTATGCGCGCAGAAGATCCCACATTACCGCCCGTTGTTTATCCAGGTTCTGATAACCCGATGGGAACACACGCCTTGTATTTGGGATTCCCGCACATTGCGATTCACGGCACGAACAAACCATATGGGATTGGACGTCGCGTGAGTTCGGGCTGTATCCGCATGTTCCCCGAAGATATTGGGCGCGTCTATGATATGTTGCCTGTCGGCACAACCATTACCGTTGTTGATCAACCTGTGAAAGCTGGTTGGGTTGATAATGTATTTTATATCGAAGCCAGCCCCACACAAGATCAAGCCACAGCCATGGAAAAAGAGGGTAAGATTCCTGAATATGAAGTATCCGAATCTGACTTGGCTTATATTTTGCGCAAAGCAGGAGATGATCAATCAAAATTAGATTGGACTTTAATCCGTAAAGTGATCAAAGAGCGCAAAGGGTATCCGATTGAAATTTCAACGCGGTCTGGTTCACCATCGGTAAATAAACCAGAAGTCACTGAAAATATAAAACCTGCGAAGCCAATTTTAAATACATCAAAGCCGAGCGTTTAATTCAAAACAAAAAATAAAGAATAAAAAAAGACTGTCCCCATAACAAGGACAGTCTTTTTAATTTTAACAGATTACAAAAAATTATTTTGTAACTGATTTTTCCATTACGCCATTTGCGCTGGTTGCAGATTCGCCTGAAGCGGTACCGCAAGCTGACAAAGCAGCAGTAGCAGCCAAAAGACATACAGCCATCATGATCTTTTTCATGGTGTGTTCCTTTTAGTTAGGGTTGTTAAGAGACGTCTCCTCAAGACAAAATCAAGAAGATACCCTATGGAATACAAAGAAAATCTATGAAAATCAAGGGGGTCGCCCGAAAAAATTATCCGCGCAACCTCATATGGTGCGAAAATACAACTATTTCATGCCAAGGCTTGCCAAAGGCATTGCATGCGCGCCGCCTGAATTGTCATTAGCCGCGGCCACATCAACAGAATTTGATCCGCTACCAGAATTTGTCGCGTCTGCAAATTGACTACCGATACTGGATTCAATTGACGCACGACCGGCCAATGTTTGGCCTGACGCTGTGGTAACTATATTACCTTCGCCAATATCTTGAGGTGTAATAGGTTGACCCAATGAAACACGTGATTTCAACATATCCAATTGACCACGGATTGTACTCCAACGACCAAATTGACGTGCCAAGAAACCGTTTAATGTTTCACCTTTTTCCATTTGTGCATCAACAGCCACAGAGCCATCTTGGAAACGAACCAATTCATTTCCTTCAGCCACTTGCATTTGCGCCGCTTCGCATGTTTCAGAAACATTAAAGCATTGAGCCATTGAATCGCCGTTTGGATCAAATCCTGCAACGTTATACCCAATAATTGTTGTGGGACTCAAGGCCACAGGCGCCAGCGGTGCATCAACGGGCAATAAATCTGTATTTCCTACTGGTGGCTGAGTTTCGGTTGGCAGATCAGATAAGAAATCAGGTGTGATAAGACTTGCACGTGGTGCAGTTGGCACTTCCGCGCGCGGAACAGAACGCCCCGCAGGCACTTGATCCGCCTGAGGCGTTTCGATCGCGGCAGAGTCTCCTGATAATGAACGAATATAAGCTAAATCACGAATTGCTTGTTTATTTCCTGCCTCTGCCGCTTGTTCATATAAACTGATTGCACGTGTTTGATCAGCCGAAACACCATGTTCGCCAGCATATAATGCGCGCGCTACATCTTTCATGGCCTGCGCATTACCGCTCGCCGCCGCGGTCAAACGGTTCGACATATAATCTGATGGTTCACCTTGAATAGAGCTACGAACGATTTCTAATTTTTGTGCAATTGGAGCCGCAGCAAAATTAACGGCTGGTGCGGGCGCCGCAGGAGCTGGAGCAGCTACAACCGCTTTTGGAGCTGGTGCCGATTCTGTGGTTGCAGACGCATCTACTTTTGGTGCCGCAGTTGATGGTGATGTGATGTAATCATGTGCGAGATGGGTTAATGCCGATGAAACACCCGCTGTTAAGCCTGCACCCAATGCATAACCAATATCAAGCGCTGTGATTGATTTGCGTACTTCACGACGTGTTAAATCACGCAATGTTGCAAGAGTATTTTTGAAAAACCCTAGATCTGCGCGATCATCATATTCGGCGCGTGAAACTGTATTAAAAAATTCGGCGCGGCGCTCATCGTCGGTTTCGCCTTTTAATTCAAGCAAACCACCTTCATTTAATTTTTGTTGGTATAAATTCTCTTTATTTTGTTCAATTTGTGCCGCGCGCCAATTTTTACGACCGCGCATTAATGCCGACACAGATGTACCCAAAACAGCCGCCGCTGCCACAGGAACGATGAATGGAACAGATGCAGCACCAAATGCCGCCGCGCCAGCCGCTATAGCTAATTTCGCACCCACACCAATACCAACCGATACAGCCATGGTTGATAGGGCTTCGGAATGTTGTTTTAAGCTCGCGCTGACAGCGCGCGCACGATCAAGAAGTGATAATTTGGGTTTTTTAACTGAAATATTCTCATCACCTTCAACGGATTCAGTAACAATAGCTTCTGTTTGTGGTTTTGCTTTGAAAAATTTAACTGGCGCGGAGATAACAGCGCCCAAAGCTTTGGTCGTGCTCACGCCATATTCTTTCAAACCTGCGCCAACTTCAACCAATGATGGACCAACAGCTTTTACTTTATTCAGAGTGACTGCCGCCAATGATGGGCCACATTCAGTTACTTCCTGATCCGCAGTTAATTCAAGTTCAGGCTTATCATCAACTTTAGGAGCTTCTGGCTTTGGCTGTGGTTCATTATCTTGATCTTGGGCGTTCTGTTGAATTTCATCCGCGCTATCATTCTCATTATCTTGTGCATTGTCTTTTGGTAACACAGCATTCGAAATGCCAAGGCCAGCCACGCCTGCGGTAACCATGGTCGCGGTAGCGCTTGCGATGGTAGCAAGATCTGAAAATCCAGCTTGGAGCATGTAAGATGCCACACCTAATGACACGGGAATAGATGTAACCATAGAAGCTATGCTTGTAAAAAAGAGTTTATCTGATCTGGTTAATGATGCGCCAACAGCCGCGATACGGTCTTTGAGTTTTGGTCTTGAAACAGATTCAGGCTCAGTTGATAATGTGCCATCGGCATGGCGATAAAAACCGTCTGGAATAACGTCATCTGCACCATTTACACCGATGCGGACTTCTCTGAATTGATCGCTTTCTCCGAAATTATCACTCATCTCTATAACCCTCTAAAAAAATCTCTTATATATATGCCCGTTTGGGGACGTTTTTGTTTTTATGTCATCCAAAGTTAATGAAGTGTAAATAATCTATCATATTGTATATAATATGGCAAGAAGTATTTTGAAAAGTGCGTAATATATGTAAATTAATGAGGCGGCGTTTATTCTTCCTCATCTTACATTAACTAATTAATATATATAGGATTTTTGATATAAAAATAGTTTACCGCCTAAGCCGTTGATTCATTTGTATTTTTCATAAATTTATTAATGAATTGTAAAAAATGATGAATTTTTCCTTAATTTTTTGTTGACATAAACCATCATTCTTTGATACAACATTGACATACAAAATTTGAATATGGCTTTCAAAGCGTGCGGGCGGGGTGTTCTCACGAAGTCTGAGGGGGCTTTCATAAAAACGATTAACTAAAAAAATATTTATTACGAAAGGAATACGGCGATGACAAAATTAAACGGTATGACAATGGCAGCAGCTTTGCTTGCTTCAACAATGGTAGGCGGTGCTGCAATGTTATTAGCAACCCCAGCAAATGCACAATCATGTGGCGCTTCGGCAGCTTGCCCACCTCCGCCTCCACCTCCATCACCTCCTGTTGTAACACCTCCTCCAGGAAATCCAGTAACAGTTAATAATAACTCAGTTACTCAGGTTGGCGTTACAACTTCAGTTGCAACTGAAGTGAACACAGGTGATCAAAACGTAACCACAGGTGATGTAAGAACAGGTGATCAAAACGTAACTGTTGAAGGCTCAACCACAACATATCGCCAAGTACGCCAAGCGGCGGCTGCATATGCGCCAACAGTAATCGCACCAACAGCAGTTGGTCGTTGCCATGAAACATCAGGCGGTCCATCAGGTGGTATTTCAACACCATTTGGTGGAATTTCATTGGGCGGTAGATCACGCGCAACCATTAACGAGCAGTGTGAAGGCCATGTTCAAAGCATTGAAAACCGCGCAGATGGTCGTTTAGCGGCCGATTCAATTGAAGCTGTTGATGCTGAATCAGCATGCCTTGCACGCGTTGATGCAATGGACGCCAACCCAATTATTTCAGATGCAACTGTTGAGCGTGCACGTAGCCGTTGTACATCTACAACCGAGCCAATAGAAGAGCCAACAGCCTTACGTCGTATGTCAACGAGAGCAGTGGAACCTGTTACTGCTGCTGTTGTTGCTATGGAACAAGATAATACACCAGTATGGCAAAACCCTACAACTTGCCCAGCCGGTTATTCTCTTAAGGATGTATCTGATCGTGCATTCAACGGTACAATTGAAATGCCAAACAGCACAGGCGGCACAACAACTTACCGTATCCAAAATACGCCTGTTTTAGCTTGTGGACGCGGTTAATATTTTAAACCACTAATTTTTAAAGTGGCCTCATTTTAATTATGAGGCCACTTTTTTATTGAATTTCTTTAAAAAAACTTATATTATACATAATATTTTTAGCGAGGGTGTTTTGCTTTCAAGGCGCAATTTTTTAAAGGGTAGTTTGGTAACGGCGGCAGCTTCTGTTGTCGGCATTACTGCGCCAGCATTAGCACAAACGGTTTCACAAACCCAAGTGGGATTGGCAATGGATATCATGCGCGATCAGGGGCAATCACAATATCTGTTGGTCGATAAACGAAACGCACAAATACATATTATTCGCGATGGTCAGATTTTGGCTACGTCAAATGTTGTATTGGGTGAAAATCGTAGCGATATTTTTTTGCGCAATACAGGATCAACAGGTGCGGGGATTTTTCGCATGGTACCGATGGCGGCACGTAACAGGCCAGATTCAACAATCGCCTTTCGTGCCGATGATCGATTGCCATATGGGCAATACACAATCCACCGTGTTATTCCGTCTGGTGTGCGTTTAAACGCGCTACAAACAACATCACCTGCGGATAATTTTTTATCAAACGGGTGCGTGAATGTGCCGAATGATTTTTATAATTTGATTTGGTCAAGTTTTGCAGATACACAAGGTCGATTCCGTAGCGGATTTGATATTGTTATTTTGCCTGAGGATGTATCAAGAACTGCAGAATTTTTGTCACGCCGTGGTGGTCTATCGGAAACAATACCCACAAGACGCCGAACTATAAATAGTGATTTATTAACAGTTTCCGCCCCTTAATAATTGACATAATATTGATATTGTGGTAATATCTTTTATCATTTTTATTTAAATTTAGACGCGTAAGGGATGATCATTGTGATCAAACATACAACTGGTATTTCAGGAATTTTATTTGCTGCCGCGATGGCGGGAATGCCTGTGCCCACCTTTGCCAACGATACGCCCGCACAACCAACAACGGCCGCCCCATCAAATGGGCAAAATGTATTTTGTTTTGATCCCAATACACGTCAGGCACCGCGCCGCATCCGTAACATCACACGTGATAATGCTGTGCAAATTTATGATGCATGTTTAGAGGCTGAAAATTGGAGAGAGGCCGTTCAAATTTTAACATCAGAATTTGATTTAGGCCCCAACCGATGGCATGCGATTGATCAAATTTTATCAATTTATGATGGAAAAATGGATCGTCAGCGCGAATTAACAACGCGCCTACAGGATGATGCGCGCAACCCCGAAACAGGTAAAAAATGGAAACGTTCAGAACGTCGTGATTTCCAAGCCGAATTGTTAGAGGTGGATGGGTGGTTACGAACCGTAAATAGCTCTGCAAATATGCCTGCTCTTATTCAATGGCGAAATGCGAATGCGCCAAATGTTTTGTCGATTGAACCCATCGCGGGCACTCAATGCCAAACAGAGGTTCGCATGACCTTTGACCTGCAACAAAGTTTTATGACATGCGGTACATGGCGCGCGCCTGCGACTGGCCCTTTGCAATATCAATTCCGCGTGAATTATCAATCTGTGCCAACTGCGCAACCCGCTACCGCCCCTGCACAACCATAAATAACATTTTTAAACCCCGCTTTTTTTCTACGCCAAATATGGTACAACATATTTATGCGCCATTTCATTTTATCGACTATTTCTGCCCTCGCTATCTTTTCGTCTGCTTCAACATTTGCGGCCGATCCTGCCCTGCCCCCGCCGATTAAAACATTGGTTGAAAATGGTGCTATTGCCAAATATTTGGGCAAAGACCAAGGGCTTGATGGATGGGTGACATTCAAAGATGGTGTTGAGCAATATTTTTACGTGACGCCAGATGGTCAAGGTATTGTGATGGGGCTTTTATTTAATGCCCGCGGTGATGCATTAACATTGCGCCAGATTGAACAATTGCGCGCTAAAGAAGGTGATGCAATTGATAAATTGGCGGGGGTTACGCCACCAGAATCAAGCGCACAAAATGCTGCACCAGAACCCGCAGCAAAAACTGCCGCACCTACGAAACAATCATCTGCAAAATCGACACAATTTTTCAAAGATATTTCATCATCAAATTGGGTATCCGTTGGTGATGCAAATGCCCCCGCATTTTATGCATTTATTGATCCGCAATGCCCCCATTGTAAGGATATGATCAAAGCATTCGGCGATGCGGGCGCGATCAATAAAAAGCAAATTCAATTGCGCCTGATTCCTGTGGGGTTAATGAGCGAGGATAGTCTCTATCAAGCTGCCCATTTAATCACCGCACCCGATGCCGCCGCATCGATTTTAAAATTAGCCTATGGCGATACAAAGGCCGTGCCCGTCAACAAAAACCTATCAACTTTGGGCGTGCAAAAGAACCTCGCGCTCATGCAAAAATATAAAATTGATGTGACACCTTTTGCGGTTTATCGCAACAAATCGGGCGAAGTCAAAATTGTGCGCGGTGTGCCAAAAGATATCAAATCATTGATTGCGGATTTAAAATAGCCATAATTAAGGGATTGTAATCTCATCTTAATCTCTTTAAATTATGCTGGAAAATGATGAGTTTATTGAAAGAGCCCCAACGTTAATTCCATGATGACGCCCCGTTCCCAATTTTTAATTCAAGTTCTTGAAAAATTAGCCTCACCCATGGTGGCGGCGATTTCCGAGGTATCGGTGCGCAACAACATGATTCCCGATACATCACAAAAGGGCGCTTTAAAACCCGAAGCCGAACAGGTCGCGCATTTATTGACTAAATCAACACAGCTCAGCATCGGTTTATCTGAATTGATGGATTTAAAGGTGGAGGAAAAAGAAGCCGATTCCATTCGCCTTGCATTAACATCCCTTGCATCACCCTTAATCGCCAACGTTTATCGTATTGCGGGGCGTGTGCCGACCGATGCCGAAATGGATCGTGTGGTTGGTGCGTTAAATTCCGTTATTCCATTTTCTGATCAATTTGTAACTGCTGCCGATATCAATGCCCGCATGGCGCACATGGATACAGATTTCTTCCCTGTCGATAGCCACCAAATTACATTGCAATACATCAATTTATTGCTGCCTGCCGTCAATTCCATCATGGCCTATTCATTTGGTCAGCCTGAGAAAAAATTGGTGCAAGAGGTCACAGATCGTTTGATCAAAGATGCCAAAGCATTTCGCGCACGCATCTTCCCCAATTTAAACGAGCAAGAATCAGCGCGTGCTGAATTAGCGGTATTACGCATGGCCGCGATGATTTACAGCCAGTGTCATTTTGGTGAAATGGCAAAATTAATGGCAACCGAAGAACAAGCCCGCCAAGGCATGGCGCCCACGATGGATAGTTTGTGGCAAGCCTTTGGCCTGCGCATGCAAATGCTAGAGGTGTTGGCAGAAACCCTGATCCCGAATGAAAAAACCGAATCAGAGACAGAATCAAAGACCGAATCAACTAAGGTGAAACCCAGCAAACCCACCCCGATAAAGGCCGACAAACCCGCTAAATCGGCGGAAAGTGACAAAAAAGCTGGAGATTCCAGCGATCCTATGTCATTCTTCGTTAAGAAAAATACGGCATAATAAAAAATTAACCAAGAGGGAATAGTGATAGTGTCATGAGCAAAATACTCACCACTTGTCTATTAATGGCCGCCAATACCTATTCAGTCCCGCCCGCAGTATTGGTTGGGATCCAACAGGTTGAAGGCGGAAAAATCGGCCAACAAGTCCGCAATACCAATGGGTCATATGATTTGGGCCCGATGCAGATTAACACCATTTGGATGCCGCAATTGGCAGATCATTGGGGTGTTGATCAATCAACCGCCAAAAGGTGGGTGCGTGATGATGCGTGCACCAATATGGGGGTTGCTGCATGGATTTTACGCCGTCATTTGAATGAAACCCAATCCTTAAGTAAGGCCATTTCGTATTATCATTCGCGTACGCCCGATATCGGGTCACGTTATCGCGGCAAGGTAATCAAGGCCATGCGATCAAAGGGATTGATTCGTTCCGCTTCCCGTTAATTATTTCCGCGCGCTTGTTTTCCATGATGCTCTTGTGAGAATCATGAGAAACCGTTACAATTTGGGCGCATTAACCATAGTGGTCAGATGACAAAATTTTGGGTGTTATATTCATGAAATTATTTACCTCACAAACATTGATGATGTGTATGATGGCATCGGCGTTGTTTTTATCCGCCTGCGCTGGTGATGGCCCAACCTTTGTCAAAGACCCGCAAGTGGTTGCATCGCCCGATAAAGTATCAGGCATGTTGGCCCAAGCCGCCGACAAAGCATCAAGCGCACTTGAAAATTTAGCGTCCGTTGAACAAAAACGCACACCGAACGCAACCATTCGCCCAATGCAAAATGTGCCGCCCCATTTAGCGCGCGCCGTTACCATTAATTGGATTGGCCCCGCCGATCAGATCACCAAAATGCTCGCCAACAAAGCCAGTTATCGTTTCCAAACATTAGGCACAAAACCCGCAACACCTGTTGTGGT
>JBIICJ010000127.1:0-9131 GCA_044238965.1 Micavibrio sp.
TGCCAAGTACTTTGTTACTATAGAATGTTATGATTACTCTGTATCAGAAGATGAAACGATTTCACTTAAGGATGGTACAAAGCAACTCATGGTTACGCGTATTGGTTTACAGGTCAGATTCACTGATGCTGAAACTGGTGTGGTGTTTTCAGGTTCTGGTCTTGGCGATGCAAAAACTACGAAAGAAGTAGCCGGCATCACCTCTGACGCTACCCTGGACCCGGTTAAGTTTAACCAGTCTACTATCTCCATTGCTACAAAAAAAGCTCTTGACATAGCGTGCGCCAGGATCCTGGACCGCATGATCAAGAAAGGAATCTTTACGAAGTAATGTGGAGGGGCCTATGTGTTGTTTTGTTCATATTATTTTCTAGCGCTTATGCTAACGGCCAGGTCATTGTACAAACGTTCACAGACCCTTGTACTAAAACAGTTTCTACGTTTACAATCCCTCTTACTGGTAGCACTGTCATTATTTTTTACAATAAGTCTAGGACTTTTACTGCTGCTGATGTACAGTCTGGTGAATTTACTAGGTGGATTAATCAGGTGTATGAAGACTACCGCAAATTATCTCCGTGCTCTGTGGCTCAAGCTGCAGCTACTAGCACTCAAATTACAGCCACTGCTGTATCTGCTGCAGTAAGTTCAGCAGCCAGTGCCGCTGCGTCAACAGCAGCCGCTTCTGCAGCTTCATCTGCTGCTTCCAGTGCTGCTTCATCAGCAGCCAGCTCTGCGGGCAGTTCTGCCGCAAGTTCAGCTTCTTCCTCCGCCAGTAGCTCTGCCGCTAGTTCAAGCAATTCTCAAGGATCGAGCTCAGAGTCTAGCAGCAGCAGCTCTAGCAGCGGGGAAAGTTCTTCAAGTTCAGAGTCTTCTTCAAGTTCAGACTCTAAGAGTGAATCTAAAAGTGAAAGTAAGTCAGAGTCTAAGAGCTCTTCTAAAGGCTCTTCTAAAGGGGGTGGTAGGGCAGCTGCCCGTGTAAACCCAATATTGTTTAATTCCGACTTTACAGGGGGTCAATCCCTGGACAAGTCTGTGAATGTTATTGCTACGTTTGGAATGTCCCAGTCATCTATGACCGGACAGTCATCCTGGGGTGTAACCGGAATGGTATGGAGTAACCTGCAACAGTTTGCACTGAGCTCCAGGTATACTAAAATGAATTTTCAGGAAGGTAAACTACAGAGCATCTCTAACTGGGGTGCTACGGTTGCTTCCGCCTTTGGGAGCCATTTTGGCTTTATCACTTATGCCTACATCTATCCCAACAAGTGGGGTGTGGCTGGTGTCAACACTACTATATCTGTTGCCAAAGCTGATGATGAGTATAGTGTTACTAACTCGATGCTTTTTTTCTTTACCAAGTCTTTTCCTATTAATAAAAAGCTTAGTATTTCTCCGGATATCTACATGTCCGGAAGTCCGCTTACATATCTCACTAAACAGCGAGCATTCGTAGAGTCTCCTGACATGGGATTCATGACAGGTGCTGCTGTAGATTATGCACTGACTAAGCGGTTTAAGTTTAATATAGGAGTCCGGACCAGTATCTCTACTAATCCGGACTTGCCCATATTAATTTTTGGTGTCATAGGCTCTAAGATGAACCTATAACTATTTTATTCTCCACACTCTTCTCTCTCCATTTAGCTGCATACGTGATGTCAGCGTAAACCCTGGTCTTATGCGTGCAAATTGCTTTGCTGCATAATGCAGGGTGTTGGGTTTCTTTGCAACAGGGTCTTTAGATGGTACAATAAAACTGTCTCCTGGCTTCATTATCTCAAAGGGGAACTTGTCTCTCAATGAAGATATACGTATGCCAGTAATTTCTACGCCATGCTCTACAAAATATGCCCAGTTCTTACTGGATTTTGAAGAGTCATTGTTGTTTTTGGGTGTTCTTTTTTTTGGTGTATTCATACTGTATTTTTTGATGGCTCAATATAAAATGCATCCTGAAAACACCCCATAAAACATTTTTTGCAGGTAATTAGGTAACGATTTGGTTACCTAGACAGCTTTTCCATCTAACCCTACTTGATATATACGTGATCCGTTAAATATGATACATTGTCCTTTATCCATGTACTTCTCGTCAAAGGAGTTAAACCTTGCTCCTTCTACACCAATAAAGAATGCTTTTTCTGAGTAGATGCTGCAATGATCTTCTGCATCAGTAATCACTAAAGCGTTGTTACCTATAAGTTCAATGTTACGTACTGCGTTGTCAATAGTTGTACCGCCACCACAATCTATCATAGAGATAGAGATGAGGTCGTTGCGATATTTCTTAACGCGAGTATCAAACAAGTAAACATCGTTTAGCATGTCCAGTTGTTTTAGTTTAGCAACCATAGACTTAGCAAAATCTATCTTGGAGATATACCTGTCTTCTGTATTCACTACACCACAGCTACTGGACATAGATCCTGATACATCTATATAGACATCGATCTTGCCCACATACTTGTAGTCTTTGATCTGGATGTCTTCTAAAAATATTGTACGCAGCTTGGGATGCAGCAGTATATAATCTTCAAGTCCGGAAACATCCTGGGAGTTAAGCAGATCATCATAGATGGTTTCTTTGCGTGCAGAAAAATATGCAGCACTCTTGTCCAAAAGCTTTTGTAACTTTTCTTTGAGTGAACCCATAGAGATATTAATACGCTCGAGTCTTTCAGCAACTTTTCGGAAATAATCCGGAGAGAGCTTAGCAGGTTGACCGTTACCGCCTTTATAAGAGTCTTCAAAAAGTTTCTCTTGGGTTTCTTTATCAACGTGCTGGTCCATCATATTACAGGTATCCTGTGCATCTTTCATAGCTTTATCCAGCATGTTCTTGCTCAGCTGATTGTTGAGCATTTTATCCATGGCATTGTCGATATCGTCCTGGTTAAACTGATTATCGTCACCACCACCCAGACCGTTCTGCATTTGCTGATGAGCATTTGGATCAATGTATTCCATCATGGTCATCTGCATCATGTAGTAGAGCATCATCTGTTTGGTAAAGATGGCGCTTTTCAGGTTGGACCCTTCAGACATAATCTTACCTACAGGATTGTTGGCTTTTTCCAGGAACTTGTAACGCGTATTGTTTTTATCAGTACGCTCTTCAAACTCAAGCTTGTCGATCTTGTTGTAATACATTTTGTGAATGTCATACTTCATGTGCTCAGGAAACTTTCTATAGTTCTGTTGCAGCTTGGTATGAAAAGCATTCATGTCCGGTTTTTTATCCTGGTCTAGTTTATCAAAAGCTGTACTGCGGGCAAACCGGTTGTAGTATTCTTTGATAGACTCCATGCTGTAGATCTCTTTATTTACAATGCTTGAGATCTTAGTCTCATCTATGTAATGGATGTATGGCTTGATAAGATCTGCTTTCTTATAAAAGTTCAGCTTACCAAACAAACCACCATCATCGGCTTTATAGTGTGATTGTATCTCACCCTTCTTGACTTTCTCCAGGATGGTGTATACGTTTTTATATTGTTTGCTTTTAGCAGCCATATACTTGATTTAAAAAGATGACCGGAGTGTTTAGTTCCGGTCATCTGTGTTATTTAGAATGTTGCTTCAACTGGCATCTCTGATTCTGCAATCATCTGGTCAAACTCTTCTGAAGTTTGATAGTCTTTACGTGCAGGGTGAGTAGAGATGATGTACTGCATGCTCATTTCGATTTCTTCCACCTGTCCTTCGTCCATCATATTGCGTGATGTATACGTGTTGATCAAGCTTTCGATCTCAGCTACTGCCAGCTCGAGCTGTTCGTTGCTGGTGTAAGAATGTAACATCTCCACTTTGCTCATCACAGTCTTTACTTCCGGTGACATCAGTTTATTCTGAAGCTCTGAACCTGCGTTCTGAGAGATCATGATCTGTGCTGTCTTTACAAGGGCTTTGTCTGTTGATACATCCCAGATGTAGCTCACTGCTTTGGTAAGCGTTGGTACAAATGTCAGGGTACGGTCAGAGCTGTGCTGGTAACCCACTTCCAAATACTTTTCCAGCTTGTTGGTTGGTATCTCTACAGCATTGATCTCTGCTTTGGTAGGAATGCCAATCTTGTAGCTTTCTTTGTATTCGCGTGCACCTTTGTTGTAGTACTTAACTAACTCACCGGCAGATACACGGTTTACAGTGTGTTTCAGCATGAAGCGGTCCCAGAAAGGAGAGTTTGCTTCTTCTTTAGGAATCTCGTTACAGGTAGCAACAAAAAGCTTCCACTTACATGGGATTTTGTTTTTACCGTTGAAGAGAAACTTCTCGTTCATAACACCAAGCATGGCATTACGGATAGCAGAGCTTGCTTTGTCCACCTCGTTGATGATAACGATCTCTGCATCCGCAATCGGTGCATGAATCTCATACTGGTTCTCGGTGAATAGTTTGTCAAGAGCAGGCATACCCTTGATCTCAGATGCCTTGGTACCTTCATCGGTCTCAAGGATATATATTTTGTTGTTGAAATCTGCAGCAGACATTTTACCGTCTCTGTTCAACCAGGCTTTTGCATAGTCGAGTACCGATTTGGTTTTAGCAACCCCGGGCTGACCCACTAATAATAATGGCAGACCGGTACTCTCTGCAAGTGCAAGCATCTTAAATACTTCTTCCTTGTTGATCAAAGAGGTGTCAATACTACGCACTTCCTGTGCTGATTTCTTGTTGATTGTCTTAAGTTTAGACATGTTCTGATTGAGTTTAAAAGTTTGTGGAGAGTTTTCTGCAGGCATGGGCCTGATAACGAGTTTGAAAGATTCACAAGCAATAAACCCACTGTGAAAGCTGGTATGTTTATTGCCGTTTTCTATATAAGATTTGGTATTACCGATATGAGGGTGCACTTTGACGCCAGCAATGCCTGGATAATACATACCCAGTTCAGTGACAGTGGCTTGTATGCCCATTTCGTCCTGACCGCAACCAGAACCGCTTTTGACTACTTCCACTATGTCTCCCACTTCAAATGGGTTTATCATAGTAGAAGAAAGATTAAGTGGTTGAAACGGCACATTGGCCCGGACCCAGCGTTGTACACCATTTGAAGCTTGCTGGACTTGCCACCAATTACCATCATTACCTTTTCTGAATGTACCTACATTAAATGATGTAGCACTTTCTGTTGGAGATGGTCTCATACTAGAGGTTTGCGAAGGCTGCGAATGAATCAGTTTCCACTTCTGTTGTGTTGTGCTCCACAGGTAATAATTGTTCAGGTGTATTATTCCCTGACCCTTGAGGTGCGGGTTGGCTGGTTTCCAAAGTGGTTTCATTTTTTGTGTCGTCTATGATTACAAATACTCTTGCTGTAGTCTCCAGGTCTCTTAGAGCCGGGTGTTTACGGATGGTGTTGATTTGTATATCAGACGCCAAATACTTTTCCTGAATAGAGCCAAAGCCCAGATCGTCCTTCTTAAACCAGGTATAGCCGGTTGCTAATAATTCTTTGATCGTTGTTACGCCCAGTTGTACTTGTTCTACTGCCATAATAATAGATTTTGTGAGTGTGTTACCACTCGATTTTAAACTGAGGGCCGTTGTTTTGTGAAATGATTCTGTTGGCCTCGTTAAACAGATCATTGCAATCCCACATGCTTTTGGTGTAGGCTGCACTTGCAGGGTGTGAAGCTTTGAGTATATAATGACTTTGGTTGATACAACTTTCGATCTCCTGGGCTTTTTGTCCCAGTAAAACGAATATCAGTCCGGAGTTAGTGAAGTTCAAGATGTCAATAACATACATGATAAAGTCATTCCAGATGTCGTAGTGTGACCCCACCTTGTCTACCTGGCAAGTCAATGCTTTGTTCAGCATTAAAATGCCCTGGTTGGACCAGCGCTGCAGGTTTGGATCCATGTGTGTAGGATACTCCTGGTATACTGTGTGCTCGATGGCTTCAAACATCTTTTGCAAACTGGGTTGCACCTTGGTTCCTTTACTGCAGGAAAAAGCAATACCATCTGCTACGTCCAGGTAAGGATAAGGATCCTGACCTATCATGACGATACGCAGTTTGTCTACCGGGCACTCTTCAAATGCACGGAACACGTCTCTTAGTGGAGGAGTGAAACGTTTACCAGCTTCCCGCTCATTGTAGAGTGCTTCCAGGATCTGGTCAAAATGCGTGCTGTTGATAAAGGAACGGAGCTTGGTAGCCCAGCCCGATGGTTTCAGACGCTCTATAAGTTTTAGTTTAATTTCTTCAAGATCTACAGTTTGTGTCATAAAGTTCTCTAAATTTGTGGTTAATTAATCTAATATCCCTATGCCTTCTACTATTAAAATGCTGAAGAAAGACGCCCAGGTTCCTATCACAGTGGGTGCTGGTTTTATCCAAAAGCTCCAATCTATGTTAGTAGCTATTCTTGCTGACAGAACAGAAGAAGAGATCACTGTTTTACAAAACCTTATTGAGCAAGGACAAGAGCCCAGCGAACCCTGGATGGACCATGTGCAGATCCTGATGTCTCTGCTTAACGAGCTGGACAATTCAGCAGTTGCAAATGGTTTGACTATAGATAAAGAAGTGGATGACATTCTTACTGAATCAGAAAGTTAACGTCCTCACCAATTTCTATAGCTGCCTGTATAGCAAGAGATAGCTCTTCTTTAGAACACTCACCAAAGCTTTTGGCCAGGAAGTATTCTTTACCTGCTGCTTCTCTTGAAATACACAAGCCTGCCCGGTCTTTCACGAGCAACTTCATATTTTCTACTGTCTCACCCACATGGGTGGCAAGCTGCCGTATAATTACGTGCAGCTTTGCCAGCTGGGGGAGAGTGCCGTCATCGTGTTGTACTTCATAGAAGCATTCCACAATACTGCCTTCTGGTATATCAGATACAAAAAGTTCCTGCTGTTTTGATACAGCAGAGCTAACAGGGCGTAGCACCCCGTCACGCTTTTCGAACTTACCGGTAAAGTGATGTGTCATAGGATTGGATATTTATGTCGCAGTAGCTAATCTTTGCAGGATCCAGGTCCTTTAAAGCTTCACCTACCCAACGTTCATCTACAGTGTTTTTGTAACAAAGAATGTGTATAGTGGCTTTCTCATCCGGGTTAAGTCTGAGTAGTCTTCCTATACGCTGGTTAGATTTACGCTCGTTGCCATATGCATGCATGATGATCCCGACTTTCAGGTTCGGGATGTTAACACCTTCGTTTAACTGCATGACACATGATAACTGGTCTATGTTACCATCTTTGAAATCTTGTAGGTTTTCCTCACTGTCTTTGTTAGTCGAGTGATAGGAGTGAGTACAGATCCGGTCTGCCTGGTCCTGTGTATTACAGAACACAATGCATTTGTCTTCTATTTCTGTGAGGAGTTCTTTGGTATAGGTTTCCTTAGTACGGAAATCCATAATGGCTCTCATTCTCATAACAGAAGTGATCTGTTCTTCTTTCTTGGAATTAGCCTGCACAATACGCTTGGTCCAGTATTCGTAGTTCTTACGCTCGGACGTAAAGAATGAACCGTTCTTGGTTTTTACCGAGAGGTTGTTCTTATCGCTTAAGGGCATGCGGTGCACAATGATGCGGTAATCATTCAGGATAGAATCATCCACGGCATCATCGGTAATGTATGTATAGAGGATAGGGCAGAACTGCTGCACCATTTCTCCTTTCTCTGAACGTGTATACCTAGGTGGTGTACCCGTTAGGCCCAGTATGCGTCCCTGGTAAAAGCCAAGGAAAGTCTGGTGACCATATAATAAACTATGGCATTCGTCCAACACAATTAGACTGTAGTCGTTAGGGTTGAACTTGTTCAGAGACAAATAGGTAGTAAAATCTATATTGTTCAGGGATACCCCGAACTTTTCAGCGTCTGTACGCCAGCTATCAAAGATGGAAAGCTTGGGAGCTACTACCAGCATTCTCAGTGAGTCCGTCTTTGTCTGTTGAAAGTGGTCAATGTACTTGAGCCCGATGAGTGTTTTACCAACACCCATCGAGATACCAAGTCCACAACGTTTATTCTGCAGAGCTATGTCCAGAGCTTCTTGTTGAACCTCGTCTCTTTTGCTCATAGATTAATCAAATACACGGTTAACAGTTCCGTCAAAGGGATTAAACTCCACCTGGTTATATGATTTATAATCACCGGGTTCAAACACCATACGGTCATGTTCGTCATGGGTAAGAATGCCCATGTTCTTTAACATAAAATTGATGCCTTGCTGGTCTTCTACATAGTCAATATCACTATCGCTAACAAGCACATGCTTGTGACCAACTACTTCACCTTCTCCGAGGACCAGGCGTTTTGTTCTTTTAGGATTACTCATGATTGTTTTATTTAGGTTTCTGAATACATTAATTTGAGATAGTCTTCTTTGCTAAGATGCTGAGCAGGAATCATCGGTGAAGACTTTTCACTTTTCTTTACGATGATAATATCACCCTGGCGGTAAATACGCTCCGGGTGAGATATATCAATACGTATGGTCCACGCAATAGCACGGATAGCATCATAGTTTGGTGTGTTATAAGCACCCAGCCAACTGTGACCGGTAGCTGCCTGTGTATTCACATAGATCCAGTACTCTCTGTCTGTGGTGGTGCACCAGCATCTCACAGCATACACCGGGTTTGCATCGCGTCCCCACTGGTCTCCAGCAAAGAGTTGTTTACCATCTATTTCGTAGAGTTCATACACGTCTTCAAATTCATACTCGTATGGATCATTGTTGTTGTCCCAGCGTGTACGTTTCTTTTTGATGACTTGTTTGTTACGCAGTGTAGGCTGGAGTTCAGCAAACAGTCTGTTGACACCGATAGCATCAAAATAGGTTCTGCGGGTTTCTGTATTGGGTTGCACTAAAGCTTCTTCTACGGTAACCTGCTCAATGCTTTCCCATACGCTTTCTACAAAGTCACGAAAGTCAAATAGGCTCTCGTGTGGAGTGACTTCTTTTACAAAATCGCGGAAGTCCTCGCGGTATTTCGTCTTCCATAAACGAAGAGCATCTGTAAGAGAAAACTCATGTTGTCCGTTGACGATATAGGTTTGTTTACTATAATCAATACTCATGTTAGTGTTGTTAAAGGTTTAGTGATTCAAGTTTCAGACAGACATCTCTTTCTTCTACCTCAGTGGTCCCTATG
>JBIICJ010000060.1:0-9108 GCA_044238965.1 Micavibrio sp.
CACCAAAAACAAAGCACAGGGATTTCCATGGGACCAGTTTCTGCAAACGTTAGTTCGCCTTCGCTGAGTAATGCCAATATATTATCGAAAAATTTAGATCAGATAGGTTCCCGCGCGGAATCAGATGTTAAAATCCGTGCCCGTACAGGGCAAACGCAACCGCAAGGTGTTGAACTTGCGCAATCGCAATCATCATCGAGAGCAAATGATCGCACAGTGACGCAACGCGGATCATTACTCGATATCAACGCGTAATATTTTTATTTAAATCAACGAAATTTTATTATTGAAACGCAACTTCGTTGAATGAGCGAAGTTTTCGGCTATGCAATTTTTCAGGGCCGATATCACGCAATAATGCCATGGCTAATAAACCGACCTGTAAATGTTGCTCTACTCTCTGACGATAAAAACTTTCCGCCATGCCGGGTAATTTTAATTGCCCATGAAGCGGTTTGTCCGATACGCACAACAATGTGCCATATGGCACGCGGAAACGGAAACCATTAGCCGCAATCGTTCCCGATTCCATATCGAGTGCGATGGCGCGGCTTTGGCTAAGGCGCGTGTTTTGACGAATGGCATTACGCAATTCCCAATTGCGATCATCAACTGTTGCCACCGTTCCCGTACGCATAATTTTTTTCAGATCGTAACCATGTAGACCTGTGACTTGCGATACAGCTTGCTCTAGCGCGATTTGAATTTCTGATAAAGCGGGCACAGGAATCGATGGATGAATATCACGGAACAATACGTTATCTTCGCGCAAATATGCATGCGCCAAAACATAATCGCCCAAATTTTGTGAATTACGAAGACCCGCGCAATGCCCAAGCATCATCCATGCATGCGGACGCAACACGGCGATATGATCGGTAATTGTTTTTGCATTTGATGGCCCTACACCAATATTGACCATGGTAATGCCCGACCCATCGGCGCGTTTTAGATGATAGGCCGGCATTTGCGGCATACGGCGTAATATTTCACCCACTTCATCGACGCCAAGTGTTTTCAAATTTTTATTGGTGGTGATTTTGTTACCTGGTTCGACGAATTCCGTGTATTCAATGCGATCATCGGTGATGGTTTTGTCCGTTTTTGCCATGATGCCATGTGCCATACGGATAAATTCATCAATGTAAAATTGGTAATTGGTAAAGATCACATAATTTTGAAAATGTTTGGCTTTGGTTGCGGTATAATGTTGTAAACGCAACAAACTAAAATCAACGCGCGGCGCGGTGAATAACGCCAACGGATATGGTTCATGATCAACCTTAAACGTGCCATTGGCGATATCATCATCCATTAATGCCAAATCAGGCAAATCAAAAATTTCGGGTAATAATTCCATGTGTTTTTGTGTTAAATCTTGCTCCACATGAAAATCTTCGGCTAACACAAAATGAATGGGAATGGGCGTTGTGCTGACCCCCACTTCGATTGGCACATTATGATTTTTGAGCAATAATTCAATTTGTTCCAAATAATAATGATCAAAAATATCAGGACGCGTGAGTGTCGTTTGATGCGTGCCTGATTTTGATACAAACCCGTATGATAAACGTGTATCAACACGTTTGGCATTTTGTACATTTATTTTTATATAAGGATAATAAGCTGAAATACGACCTTCTTTTGTCCAGTCTTCGCTTTTGGCAAAATCTTGAAAATTAGCACGTAAGTAAGCAGTGCCAGTATTAAAAATATACTGAACAGCCTGTAATGCATCGGCGGCAGAGGTAAATTGTTGCGGTTTTATGGATGATTGCGAAGGAGCATTTGTCATGTATTAATTATACATGATTTTACGAATCGGGTAAACCCGTATCGCTTAATCTGTAGCTAAACCCACGAGCGCGCGGGCAAATTCCGCCGCATGGAATGGTTGTAAATCTTCGATCCCTTCCCCCACGCCCACAGCGTATATCGGCAAACCAAATTGATCGGCCAAGGCCACAACTACGCCGCCTTTGGCAGATCCATCAAGTTTTGTGACCACAAGACCTGTGACATTTACAAGATCGCGAAATGTTTGTACTTGCTGTACTGCATTTTGCCCTGTGGTGGAATCTAAAATCAAAATGACCTCGTGAGGGATATCGTTATCTTTTTTCTTGAGAACGCGGATCATTTTTTCAAGTTCCGCCATCAAATTTTGTTTATTGTGCAAACGCCCCGCGGTATCAATCATCAAAATATCCGATTGATTTTTGACCGCTTGCTCATAGGCTTCAAATGCGACCGATGCGGAATCCGCGCCAATATCTTTGGCAATTAACGGGCATTTTGTTCTATCTGCCCAAACTTGTAGTTGTTCGATGGCGGCCGCGCGAAATGTATCACCCGCCGCCATGGTAATTTTTTTCTGTTGTTTGAAATGTAATTGATACGCTAATTTGCCAATGGTGGTTGTTTTGCCAACGCCATTGACGCCGCAAATCATATAGACACGCGGGCCATTTGCCGCCGCCTTAACATTTAATGGTTGCACGATGGGTGATAAAATCTTTGTGATTTCATCAGCCAAAATTTGTTTGACTTCAGATACGTCGACATCCTTATCAAATTTTTGCGCACGCAATGTGCCAACCAATTTCGCCGCTGTTTTCGGGCCTAAATCAGCCATGATTAAAAGATCTTCTAAATCTTGCAACACATCGTCGGTTAATTTGCGTTTGGATAATAAATCAGACAATCCTAAATCAAATTTATTGGTTGATTTTACCAACCCTTCGGTCAGGCGTGATAACCATCCACCCCCATTTGGGTTTTCGTGTTTCGCATCAACATCGATTGCGTGCGATACAGGCGTAACAGATAATTCTTCGATGACTTCGCGTTCGGTTTCTTCCAATTCATTGTGACGAAAATCAGGATCAATTTCGGCGTCATAATCCGTTGATGGTTCGATCGCGGGCTCACCTTTGTGATGGATGAGTTTTTCATCACGCGCTTCTTCGTCATGAGATTTTTCATTTGTTTTTTTACGCCAAAAGATCATGGCCTCACCTTATCATATATCTTTGTACGTACCAGAAAAAACATGCGCTGTTGGTCCTGTCATATACACACATCCATCACCGACAGGATTATACGATATCAACAAATCACCGCCATCCATGGCAACCGTCACGGGGCTTTCACACAACCCTGCCGTAATTACTGCAATGCCTGTGGCGCAGGCGCCAGACCCACATGCCTGTGTGATACCAACCCCTCGTTCCCACACACGCATACGCACATTTTCGGGCGATAAAATTTGTACAAACTCGATATTCGATCTATTTGGGAATGCAGAATCAATTTCAAGCGATGCCCCAATTGTCGCAATATCAATTTTATTTATATCTTCAACCATCATCACATAATGCGGATTGCCGACATCAATGACTGTGCCTATCAATCCTTGTACATCAACAGGACTTTGCACCGTTTTTGGTTTACCCATATTGACGCAAATTAACTCACCTTGTTGTTCACACAATAAAATGCCTGCTGCAGTTTCGATCGACACATTGTCACGTTTTAATTCATCACACAACATGCGCGCGACACAGCGCGTGGCATTCCCGCACGCACCCGATTCTGATCCGTCACTATTATAGATCACCATTTTGATATCGGCGGTTTCTGACGGATAGAGCAAAATTAATTGATCACACCCAATCCCATGACGGCGATCGGCCATGGCGCGAATGGTGGGCAGGTCAGGCACAGGGTTTTCGCGGATATCAATGATCACAAAATCATTGCCCAAACCGTGCATTTTTTCGAAATTTATAGGATGTAATGACATGTCCTTATTTATGCCACAGGCCAAAGCCCTCTAAAAGCCCTTATTTTTACATTATGAAAATACTATTTTCGTTGACTTTAGGGGGCAAAATCGCGATAACAAGGCACGATTTAAATCCCAGACCTCGATAAACCGAGTGCTTACGGGTACACCGCCATCTTCGCGTTTGCGTTCATGGCGGCAAAATCGCTTGGTTTAAATACTGGTTTATTCTTTAGGAATTGGAAAATATGTTCGCAAATCTGACGAACCGCATTGGAAAAATTTTTGACGGCTTAAAGGGCAAAGGCTCTTTGACCGAGGAAAATATTGGCGATGCATTGCGTGAAATTCGCGTGGCATTGCTTGAGGCTGATGTCGCCCTTCCTGTCGTCAAAGATTTTATTGAACGCGTTAAAACCAAAGCTGTCGGCCAAGAAATTATTCAATCGGTTTCCCCCGCACAACAAATCGTCAAAATTGTTCATGACGAAATGGTTGAATTATTGGGATCAACAAATTCAGAATTAAATTTAAATGGCGTGCCGCCCGTTGTGTATTTGATGGTGGGTTTGCAAGGGTCTGGTAAAACAACATCTACTGCAAAAATCGCGCGTTATTTAACCGAGAAATCACGCAAAAAAGTGATGATGGCATCACTGGATACACAACGCCCTGCGGCACAGGATCAATTGGCACAATTGGGCACACAAAACAGCATTGCAACACTCGACATCATCAAAGGTCAAACACCACTTGAGATCACAACGCGCGCGCTTGACGCCGCAAAATTAGGCGGCTTTGATGTTCTTATTCTCGATACCGCGGGTCGTTTATCCATCGATGATGAATTGATGAATGAAGTTGTAACCGTAAAACAAATGTCCAACCCACTTGAAACATTTTTGGTTGTGGATGCGATGACAGGTCAAGATGCTGTCAATACCGCCACCAATTTTGATGAGCGAGTTGGCGTAACGGGTATCATTCTAACACGTATTGATGGTGATGCGCGCGGTGGTGCGGCATTATCAATGCGTGCCGTCACTGGCAAACCAATTAAATTAATGGGAACGGGCGAAAAATCAGATGCGCTCGAGCCATTCCACCCCGACCGTATCGCGGGTCGCATTTTGGATATGGGTGATGTTGTATCATTGGTAGAACGCGCACTTGAAACCATTGACCACGATTCTGCCGAAGGCATGGCCGCCAAATTCCAAAAAGGTGGTGCATTTGATTTGAATGATATGCTCGCGCAATTCCGCCAAATGAAACGCATGGGCGGTATGGGTAGCGTAATGAAAATGTTACCAGGGCTTTCAAAATTTTCTGATCAAATTGAAAATGCCAATATCGATGATGGTATTTTAAAACGCCAAGAAGCCATTATTTTATCAATGACCACACGCGAACGTGCAAAACCTGATCTGTTAAACGCATCACGCCGCAAACGTATCGCCACAGGATCGGGCACAACTGTGCAAGATGTCAATAAACTGATTAAACAATATGAACAAATGGAACAAATGATGCGTCGCATGCGCAAAATGGGTATGGGCGGTTTGATGGGTGCGGTCAAAGGATTTATGAGCAAAGACGACCAAGATAAATTGGATGAGGCGCGTGCATCGGAAAATATGCCTGCCTTTGACCCACGTTTTATGCGCGGAGGTCACAACAAGAAACGGAAAAAGAAATAAATTTCATATGATTTGATAAATTGAAATAATTTATCAACTGATCTGAAACCAATGCCAGCAAAGGAGATATGACATGGCTTTAAAAGTAAGACTATCACGTCAAGGACGTAAAAAATTACCATACTACTCAATCGTAGTGACCGATTCACGTTCACCACGTGACGGACGTTATTTAGAAAAAGTGGGAACATATAATCCTGTTTTGAACAAAGACGATCCAAAACGTGTGACATTTAACGTTGAACGTTTGCAACATTGGATGAAACAAGGCGCATTGCCAACCGACCGCGTTGCGATTTTCCTTGGCAAAGCTGGTTTAGCGCCAATGCCTGCACAGAAAAATAATCCTGAAAAAGCAAAACCAAAAGCAAAAGCACAAGAACGTCTTCGTGAAAAAGAAGAACGCCGCGTGAAAGCAGAGGAAGCGGCGGCTGAAGCCAAAGCAGCTCCTGCGCCTGCGCCAGTCGCTGAACCAGAAGTTGAAGCTCCTGCAGCTGAAGCTACTGCTGAAGTAACCGAAGCTTAAGTATAACGATCATATCTCGCATCATGACGGGAATTGTGATTGGAAAAATATTATCAGCGCACGGTGTCCGTGGACTCGTGAAATTTCGCTCTTATATGGACGATATTGATAATTTATCCGACTACAATCCCGTCACATGCGCGGATGGCCGTGAAATTACCCTCACCATCAAACATTCATCGGGTGGTGAGTATGTGGCAGAGATTAAAAATATCACCGACCGCACCATTGCCGAAACATTTCGTAACCAAGAAATTTTTACAGCACGTGAAAAATTACCCGAAGCTGATGACGGTGAATTCTATATCGATGATTTAATCGATTTATCTGTTTATGATTCAAATGACATGCACATTGGCACCGTCATTGATGTATCAAATTTTGGCGCGAGTGATTTATTGTGCATTAAAACCAACGACGGTAAACAATTTTTCTGCCCCATGGCGGAGCCATTTTTGGTTAATGTTGATATCGACAATCAAAAGATTATTATCGCAGACTATGAGGAATTTTTGTGATGACATCACTTCATATAAATTTTCTCACATTATTTCCTGAATTATTCCCTGGGTTTTTAAGGCATTCCATCACGGGGCGCGCGCTTGAAAAACAAATATGGTCATGCAATGCCGTAAATATCCGTGATTTTGCGACCGATAAACATGCCACCGTTGATGATGTCCCGTTCGGTGGTGGCGCGGGTATGGTCATGAAACCTGATATTATCGAACGCGCATTATTATCGCTTCCCGCAACAGGGCGTAAAATTTATATGTCGCCACGCGGAAAAGTTTTAACGCAAACAATAGCGCAAGAATTATCAACTGAACCAACCCTCACCATTTTATGTGGTCGTTATGAAGGCGTTGATCAACGTGTGTTAGATGCCTATGGTTTTGAGGAAATTTCGATTGGTGATTACGTTTTGACAGGTGGTGAACAAGCCGCGCAAATTATGTGTGATGCCATTATTCGTTTAATTCCAAATGTGGTTGGTAATGAAAACACTACGGGTGACGAAAGTTTTAGTAACGGTTTGCTCGAATACCCGCATTATACCCGCCCCGCCATATGGATTGATGCGAATGGCACAGAGCACAAAGTTCCTGATGTTTTACTAAGCGGCCATCACAAAAATATTGATGAATGGCGTCAACAGCAATCAGAGGATATTACCCGCGCGCGTCGTCCTGATTTATTGAAAAAATAGAATTTATCTCAGGGTTTGAGATTGTTCGCCCACTGTATTTAATGCAACTCTCGTTTGTGGTGCTCTTGGGAAGCTGTCTTCAACACCCTCCATAAACCACCGCGCCCATGATGTACCATTATCATTTACAACCTGACGGCGACGATCAACAGCCGTTGGATGGTCTGTCATAAATTCTGATTCTAATAAAATGGTTGGCACATGCGCTGCGCCTTTGGGTAAAGCTAATGTGGTTGTATAGAAAATACCATCATTGTGACGAACATAAGGCGCAATAAAATGATCAGGTATATTATTTGCAATTGCGCGCGCGAAATCAATTGATGTTTGATTGTTTACGTTAACGTAAACTGCCGTACCGCGCAAAAGTTCTGCATTTTCGCCAGCAGATAAAACATCGCTACGATCCATATGAAGCGATACAGCTCTTGTGTTGTCTGGTGAGAATCCTAAACGTTGGGCAATAAAATCAATTTGCGCACCCCGCGTACGCGCATAATATGATTTACGTTCGTCCATTGAAAAATCATTAAATTCAGTGACGCGCATCGCTTCGTCTGGTGCACGGATAAAGACAACGCGGTATCCCATTCTATTGGCTTCATTAAATAATGCACGTCCTTGAATATCAACAAATTCGGCTTCGGTCATGCCATCGCTGGCTTGCGCCCCACTTGCGGGATGATTGGCTCTTTCGGTATAATCATAATGCCCCAAATCAATGATCAATAATTTCTGATTTGATTGGCTCGCTTTATACAAAAGATTTTGTGGACGTTGCCATTGAAAATTATCTCTTTGTCCACCTAAGCGTAAATATTCATCACGATCATGTTTATGTATCAAAGCCTCTCTGACGGCTTGGGCACGTGACCATTCCCAATCTTTTAATGAAATATCACCATAAATTGAATTTTCTATTTTCTGAGATGGTACAGAAGGTGGTGATGCCTGCGCTGCTTTTTCGTGATATGCTCTTGTCAGTGGCACGGCAACCGTGGCTCCCCCCAGAGGAACAACGCACAAGGCAAAAACCCATTTCAAATGATTCCCTTTTTTTGCTTTCACGCTTAAAAAGATAGCAAGATTCATTGATTTTCGCAAATTAATTACGGAAATTATGGTTTTTTGCCCCAATTATTCCCTTTTCTATTGATTTATTAAGGAATTATAGGGTAAAACCACGGCAACAACTATGGGCTGCCGATGGAGTCGTTGCTCCATGCGATATACGAGTCCTCTAACGTCGAAACGACACAAAAGGAAATTGCTATGAACACATTGCAAAAATTTGAAGCCAAAATTTTGGCTGATCTAACAGCTGGTAAAACCATTCCTACTTTTGGTCCAGGTGATACTGTTAAAGTAAACATCAAAATTATCGAGGGTGACCGCGAACGCGTACAAGCGTATGAAGGTGTTTGCATCGCGCGCCAAGGTAATGGCGTCAACGAAAAATTCACGGTTCGTAAAATCAGCTCTGGCGAAGGCGTTGAACGTGTGTTCCCAATTTTGTCACCGCGTATTGATTCAATCGAAGTTGTACGTCGTGGTGAAGTTCGCCGTGCGAAACTATACTATTTGCGCGGTTTGACAGGTAAGAAAGCGCGTATTACTGAACGTACCGAAGTGCGCCCAACTGCGGATAAAGCGGAGAAGTAATTTTCTAAATTACTCTCTTACACAACTGGTGTCATCGCAAAGCCAGCACCCATAGAAGCCCCCAATTGAATTGAGGGGCTTTTTATTTCGGTTGCCGCGCAAGCTGCATCAAATTCTGGTTTTAATCTAAACATTTTACTCTCCCTATTTTATCTTAATGTAATACCACTAATTTTGCGTTCATATCGAGCATCGTGCCATCGGCGCGAAGACCTGATAATTG
>JBIICJ010000061.1:0-9106 GCA_044238965.1 Micavibrio sp.
TGGATGGCGACATCCATGCTGACGACAGGGGATTTGTGTTCGAGCGGACGGTTATCTTCGAATTCAGGCGCAAGATAACCTTGTTTGGCTTGCACCAACACATAATCACCGCTGCGTAATAATTTACCGATGGGTTGGTTGCCGCCTTTGGTCAATTTGCCTTTGGTATCTTTTGATCGTACATCGCGGTTATAAAGAATGCCGAATGTTTCACCATCGAGATCAAGGAATGCGGCATCAAGTTTTGTATCAATGCGATCAACGCGCGCCCAATAAATAGAGCCCACGCGCACCATTTCATGAACAGGGTCAACATCAAGCCCTTGAATTTTGCCCCGTTCAACAGCGGCAACCCATAATGATCCTTCATGTTCTTCGATGATAATGTCCATAAAGCAAACTATGGCACATTAGGGGATATTATAAAAGAGTCTTAAATGGCAAATCTAAATCGCAAAAGACGTCCCGCAACCGCATCCTGATGAAGCGTTGGGGTTGGTGATTTTAAAATCTTCGCCCATTAATCCCACCACATAATCAAGGGTGGCGCCATTCAGGAAAGGTAATGACATAGGGTCGGTAGTAACCGCGCCATCAAAGATTTTATCCTCGGGGTTTATGGTTGCATCCCATGCAAAAATATATTGAAACCCTGAACAGCCGCCACCTTCGATGGTCAGGCGCAAATAGAGCGCGTCATTTTGCAGGCGCGCACGTTCGGCGGTGACTTTGGCAATCAGGGCAGGGGTTGTATGAAGTTCCATGATCCTAACATGAGGCTGTTTTCACAGAATTTCAAGTGAATATTAGTTGAGTTTTTATGGCGGAACGGGGTATGCTCCGTTTCATGACCCAGACTGCGACATCAATTCCTATTACCACAGAAACACCTGCATATAATTATTGTGCGTTACCGCTTGCCATTTATGCGTGCCGTCCCGATCAATCACGCGGGCGCATGATCGAGGAAAATGAAAGCCAATACCGCACCTGTTTTCAACGCGATCGTGACCGTATCATTCATTCCACCGCGTTTCGTCGCCTAAAATATAAAACACAAGTTTTCATTTATCACGAAGGTGATCATTACCGCACACGGTTAACGCACACATTAGAGGTCGCGCAAATCGCCCGCACTTTGGCGCGCGCGTTGTTGGTGAATGAAGATTTGGCAGAGACAATTGCACTTGCGCATGATTTGGGTCACACGCCGTTTGCACATATGGGTGAAGATTCATTAAAAATGTGCATGGAGCATGTGGGCGGGTTTGATCATAATGATCAATCATTGCGCATTTTGGTACAACTGGAACAAAAATATGTGCGGTGGCAAGGTTTAAATTTAACTTATGAAACATTGGAAGGCGTTGCCAAACATAATGGCCCCAAATTAAAGAAAAATCAAAAGGGCGATGAAAAATTATTGCCAATAACATTATTTGATTTATCCAAAAAAATTGATTTGAAGTTAGATCAATATGCATCAATTGAGGCGCAAATCGCGGCGATTGCTGATGATATTGCATATAATAATCATGATATCGAAGATGGTATCCGCGCAGGATTTTTTACATTTGAAGATGTCGCACAATTACCAATGGTGGGCGATATTTTAAAAGAGATTGAGGCCGAACACGGCGCAATTAAAATGCAATTACGTCTGTCCGAATTAATTCGTGAAATGATTGGACGCATGGTTGTCGATGTCATTGAAAATACACAACGCAATTTGCGTGATCTGAACCCACAATCGGTGGATGATGTGCGTGCGTGCGGACGCACATTAGTTGATTTTTCACCCACGATGACAACCACCATTAATGCCATGCGTAAATTTTTATTCACGCGCATGTATAAACATTACACAATTCAACGATTGGGATTAAAAGTTGAGAAAATCATTCCTGATTTATTCCATGCCTTTATGCGTAAATATACATTGATGCCCGATAATTGGCAGACATTGGTCGAGGCGGCGGGTGGTCAAACCAGTGACCGCGCCCGCGCCCGCGTGGTCGCCGATTATATCGCGGGTATGACTGATCGCTTTGCGCTTCGGGAACATGAACGGCTATTTGACCTAAAATTTGACTCATAATCGACTGATTCTGGTAAAACAGAGGTGGATAACCCTGTGGAATCTGGGGGTTACGACCATAAAATCCTAGGAATTTACCCCAATTCTGGCTAAATTTGCCCCATGTCCACTTATGATGATTTTGACGATAACGATTCATTCGTATCACGCCTTGGTGCGCGCTTTGGCGTGCGCCATGGTGTTATGGCTCTTGGTGTTATTCTTGCGCTCGGCATTGGTTATGCGGTGCTGTCAGGCGATGATAGCGGCGGCACGTCAGGTAACGTTCCATTGATACGTGCGGATAACACGCCTTATAAGGTTGCCCCTGAAGAGGTGGGCGGTATGGCCGTGCCAAATCAGAACAGCACAATTTTTGAAACATTAAAGGGTGATAATGTCACCAAGCCCCGCGTTGAAAATTTATTGGCCGAAGATGAACAGCCAATGACCAAGGCTGAAATCGCGCCAGAGAAAAAAATTGAAGCAAAACCTGCTGATGAAAAAGTGGCGATGATTGATCCGACATCGGACACAGCAAAACCTGAACCAATGCCATCGGCACCAGCGGGAAGTGATATTGCGAACACAGAACCATCGGCAACAGATGCATCTGAACAAATTGTTACCACAACAATGCCAGATGAAACACCGATGGTCGTCAAGGCGGATGAGCCGAAAGTTGTAGAGCCCGCACCAGTAAAAGAAATTGTAAAGGAAGAGCCGAAGAAGGAAGAGCCAAAAATTGCTGAACCAGTTGTAACATCAGGTTCGGCATCTATTCAATTTGCGGCGGTGAAATCGGATGAGGAAGCGCGCAAATTATGGTCATCCTTGCAATCAAAAAACCCTGAATTACAGGGAAAAACATTACGTGTGCAAAAGGCTGATTTAGGCGAAAAAGGCGTGTTTTATCGCGTGCAAGTGGCGGGATTAAGTGCGGATACCGCATCATCCATTTGCGGGTCGGTAAAATCACGCGGTGGTTCATGTATGGTTGTGAAATAAAAATTATGACGATAACAACTTCATCATCACCGTTGCCACTCGCCGCTGTTTTTTCTGTTGAGGGAACAACATTAACCCATGGCGAAAAATCTTTGTTATCGGCGGCGCAACCGCTCGGTGTGATTTTATTTGGGCGTAACTGTGAAACGCCGCATCAGGTTAAACAATTATCTGATGAAATTCGCGCCGCTGTGGGATGGGATTGTCCGATCTTGATTGATCAAGAGGGCGGGCGCGTGTGCCGTATGAAATCACCCCATTGGCATGTGCACCAAGCCGCCAATGATTTTGGTAAAATTTTAGAAGATGATTTTGACAAAGGCGCGCAGCGGTTAAATGATGAAATGACCGACCTCGCGCGCATGTTGTTAAAATCAGGTGTTGATGTAAATTGTGCGCCTGTATTGGATGTTTTAACCGATGCAACGCATGCCGCCATTGGCGATCGGGCTTATTCAAATAATCCTGAATTAGTTGCCTATGCGGGTGATATTGTATGTCAGGCATTTTTGGATGCAGGGGTTACACCCGTGATCAAGCATATGCCTGGGCATGGACGCGCAACAGTGGATAGCCATTATGATTTACCTGTCGTGAATGCATCATTTGATGAATTAATCGCAACTGATTTCTTTCCGTTTCAATCGATTGCACAAAAACCATATGCGGAATCGGTATGGGGCATGGTCGCGCATATTGTATATCCACAAATTGATCCATCAGGATTGCCCGCCACATTATCGCCCGTCATTTTAAATGACATTATTCGCGGGAAAATTGGGTTTGATGGTTTGTTATTTTCCGATGATTTGGATATGAAAGCATTAGAAAAATATGGATCAATTGCTGATCGTGCATTATTAAGTTTGCAAGCAGGGTGCGATGTGGCGTTATATTGTTGGGCAAAGATGGATGTAATGGAAGAATTGGCATCGAAATTGCCGCCATTATCAGCATCCGCATGGCAGAGATGGCAAAACGGCATTGAAGCCAAATGGGTGGCATAGGAAAAATTAAAATGACAGACACAGCACAAGTGCCAAATAAAGCATTCCAAGAAGATCCGCCACGTACATTGGCGGAAGCTGCGGCGATGACCGAAACGCAACAAACCGACGCATTGTTATTACAGCTCGATAGTTTCGAAGGCCCGATTGATGTGTTGTTACAATTGGCGCGTGACCAAAAAGTTGATTTGACACAAATTTCAATTTTAAAATTAGCCCGTCAATATTTGGCATTTATTGATCGTGCCGTTGCCTTAAGTTTAGACGTAGCAGCAGAATATTTGGTGATGGCGGCGTGGCTTGCCTATTTAAAATCACGTTTATTATTGCCCAAACAAGAAACAAATGAAGAAGAGCCGTCAGCCGAAATGATGGCCGAAGCATTGGCTTATCAATTGCGTCGTTACGAAGCCATTCAAGCGGGTTCGAAAAAGATGGCGCGCCGTATGAAATATTATTTAACCGTGTATCCGCGCGGACAACGCGAACAATTCAAAGCGCCCGAGCCCGATAAATATACTGTTGATTTATATTCATTGTTAAAAGCGTATGGCGATATCACCTTACGCAAAACAAGTTCGCAATATAAGCCGCTTGAATTTCCTGTGATGTCACTCAATGACGCGCTTGAACGCCTGACCAAATTATTAGGACGATTGCCGAAACAGGGCGCGACAAGTGTCTGGACAACATTGCATAGTTTTGTGCCTGAACATATCACCGATCCATTATTTGCGCGGTCATCGATTGCATCATTATTTACCGCATCATTAGAATTGGCGAAACAAGGTAAATTAGAATTGCGCCAAGATGATAATTTCCGCCCCATTTATTTACGCGCTGTGGATCGCCCACCGCTTGTTGATGAAATTAACTATGAAAGTCAAACTGCATGATAAACGCTGAAGCCATTGAACAAATCGAAGATGAAATCATCGAAGCTGAAGTTGCTGTTGAGGTCGAAGAAGAACAAGCACCGCTTATTCCTCTTGATGATCCTGCGCAGCAAAAGCGATTAATTGAGGCATTGTTATTCGCATCGCCAGAGCCGATTAAATTGCGCGCTATTCAATCACGTCTTCCAGATACCGCCGATGTTGGTTTTATTTTAACGCAATTGCAAGGTGAATATGCGGAGCGCGGGATTCAATTGATTCAACTTGAGGATGCATGGGCATTTCGCACTGCGCCTGATATTGGCCCACAACTGGCTATTAATAAAAAAGAAGAAAAACGTTTGTCACGTGCGGCACTTGAAACATTGTCAATCATTGCTTATCACCAACCCGTGACCCGCGCCGAAGTTGAAAATATTCGCGGCGTTGCGACAAATAAGGGTACGTTAGATGTGTTAATGGAAGCGGGATGGATCAAACCAGGCCGCCGTTTGGAAACCCCTGGTCGTCCTGTGACATGGATTACCACCACACAATTTTTAGATGATTTTGGTGTCTCTGATTTGAATGATTTACCTGGGCTTGCGGAACTCAAAGCCTCTGGTTTACTCGATACACGTCCTGCGATTGATACCATTCCTGGTGCGCGTGATTTGTTCAGTGCGTCGAATGAAAATAATCCCGAAGAGGGAAGTGAAACATCAATTGATGAAAATGGTGAATTTGACCAAAAATCTGATGATCGGGGTCAGGATGAAGTCGAACCAGAAGATGAAAATAAAATTGAAATGTCATCTGATGATTCTGATGAAGATGATGACGATGATGCGTATGATGAAGATGACAGCGACGAGGATGATGATGACGACGACTCGGACGATGATGAAGATGATGACGAAGAAGAGGATAAATAACTATGTCACTGGGCCCATGGGAAATATTTTTAATTTTAGCGGTTATTGTATTGTTGTTCGGTGCGGGTAAATTACCGCGCCTGATGGGCGATGTCGCCGAAGGCGTTAAATCATTCAAAAAAGGGATGAAAGACGAAACACCGCCACCATCCGATCCTAAATAAATCCAATGTTGGATTTCAGTTGGTCGGAATTATTGGTGGTTTTGATTGTGGCCGTATTTGTTATCGGCCCCAAACAAATTCCCGATATTTTGTATCATTTGGGGCGTTTGACCCGACGCATTCAATATATGCGTTTCGCGCTTAGTAAACAATTTGATGATTTTATGGACGAAACTGAATTAAAAAAAATTGGTCAAGATATTGACCACGATATCAAATCCATTCCCACCGATTTTTTTGATGAAGCGAAGGCCGACGAAGATTTGGACATCGAATTATCAAATGAGAAACAACAAACATCAAATCCGCCTGCGCCATGACAGATCACCAACCATCATCATTTATGGATCACTTTGCCGAATTGCGCACGCGGTTAATGTGGTGCGTGGTTGTATTGATTGCGCTGTCGATTGTGTCATACATATTTGTCGAAGATATTTATGGGTTTTTGGTCAAACCTCTCGCCGATGCGATGGGGCCAAATGATTCCCAACGTTTAATTTATACCAATTTAACCGAAGCTTTTTTTACCTATATGAAAGTATCTGTTTTCACAGGTGCATTTTTAACATTTCCATTTTTATTAATGCAAATTTGGCGATTTATTTCACCTGGATTGTATGAAAGTGAAAAAAATACAATCTGGCCATTTTTGGTGGCTGCGCCTATTTTATTTTTTCTTGGCGGTGCATTGGTTTATTTTATCGTGTTGCCACTGGCGTGGAGTTTTTTCCTCAGCTTTCAAAACACGGGAAGCGATACTGTATTGCCGATTATGCTCGAAGCTCGTGTCGGCGATTATCTTGATCTGGTGATGACGCTTATTTTTGCCTTTGGTGTGTGTTTTCAAATGCCCGTTTTAATGGCATTGCTCGGTAAGGCGGGTATTGTGCGTGCCGATATGCTGGTTAAATTCCGTCGTTATGCGATTGTGGTGATATTTGTGATCGCGGCTATCTTGACACCGCCTGATATTATTAGTCAAATCAGTTTAGCCATTCCCTTAATGGCTTTGTACGAAATATCTATTTACCTGATCCGACGATTGGAACCACCCATCCATGGCACCTCCGCCACTTGAATTATATCGCGAGAAAATTGGTCTTGGCACAGTTGATTTTGATCCTGTGCAGGAACGTGCCGCCTTATCGCTCAATCGATTACATTTTGAATTGATCAATGAATGTTTAAAACCCAAAAACGCGATTAGCAAAATTAGTAATAAATTTTTTACAGCGCCCGCAAAATTTCGCGGTGTCTATCTCTATGGCCCTGTTGGGCGCGGTAAATCAATGTTGATGGATTTGCTTTATCAATCCATCCCGCTCGGTATCAAAAAGCGCCGTGTGCATTTTCACCAATTTATGATTGAGGTGCATGAATTTTTACATGAACGGCGCAAGGGCGATAATGCAGGCGATGTGGTTGATGAATCATTACCTGCCTTTGCCAAAATTGTGGCGACACGTTGTCGATTATTATGTTTTGATGAATTTCATGTCACCGATGTGGCGGATGCGATGATTTTATCGCGGTTATTCCAAGCTATTCATGCCGAAGGCGTGGCGGTTGTATCGACATCAAATTGGGCGCCATCGGAATTGTATATGGATGGATTACAACGCGATCGGTTTTTACCCTTTATTGATTTCATTCAAAAAAATATGGATGCATTTCATTTGGATAGTCCGACTGATTATCGCGCGCGCACATTAAAAGAATTATCAGTTTATTTCACCCCGATTGGTTCGTCCTCATCGAAAAAGGCGGATGATTTATTTGCGGCTTTGACAGAGGATAGCGAAGGGTCCGCGGATTTGATCATGGTAAAGGGGCGCAGCATTGATGTGCCTGTGACCGCAAAGGGTGTAGCCCGCTTTAGTTTCGGGCAATTATGCGAACGCCCCTTGGGCGCGGAGGATTATTTAGCCATTGCCAAACGTTACCATACAATTTTCCTCGAAAATATTCCGCGTCTTGGGTATGATCGTCGAAACGAAGCCAAGCGTTTGATGATATTGGTTGATGTGTTATATGATCATCATCGTAATTTGATTATCACTGCCGATGAGACGCCTGAAAAAATTTACACAGGTGAGGATCATGAGTTTGAATTTCAACGTACCATTAGCCGTTTGGCGGAAATGCAATCGCCTGCGTATTTAAATCATAGCAAGTCCTAAAGGGTTTGAAATGGATTTTTTAACATCATTAATTTCAAAATTATCGGGTGGATCATCTGCCGATAAAACGCTGCGCGAAACAGATATGGCGCGATCGGATAAAATTAATGATCGTATGAAACTTGCCAAAAATAAAAACACATCCCAAGAAATTTTATATTATCTGGCGGAACATGATCCTGATGCCGATGTACGCCGCGCGGTTGCTAAAAATACATCTACACCGATTCATGCGAGTGTATTGCTTGCCAAAGATAATAATAGTGATGTTCGTATGACATTGGCAGAACGATTAATCCGCCTGCTTCCTGATTTATCGATTGATAAACAAAGTCAATTGTACGCATTCACCATTCAGGCCTTGGGTACACTCGCGCTTGACGAAGTTTTAAAAATTCGGTTAGCCTTATCATCGGCGTTAAAAGATCACGCGCACACCCCACCCAAAATCGCGGGGCAATTGGCGCGCGATTTGGAGCGTGAAGTATCAGAACCCGTTTTAAAATTATGCGTGGCGTTATCAGATGAAGATTTATTGGATATCTTGAAATCACATCCTGCCAGTTGGGCGGTGCAGGCCATTGCGGGCCGCCCGTTAGTGCCCGAACAAATTTCCCAAGCCGTCATTGATTGTGATGATGAACCATCGGGTTATATATTGCTGGAAAATAATGGCGCGATGATTTCGCGTGATACGTTGGGGATTATTGTTGAAAAGGCAAAAAATTTTCCCACATGGCAAAAAGCCACCGCCAAACGCAAATCATTACCCAAAGAATTGGCAATGGAACTTGCGACATATGTTGATGATACAGTGCGTAATTTATTGCTCGCACGCACTGATTATGATGCGGAAT
>JBIICJ010000062.1:0-9048 GCA_044238965.1 Micavibrio sp.
ACAGCCTCACCCAGCCCGGCACATGGCTGGCGAACATCACGCCCAAAGCGCTGACGCTGACGGTGATCATTCCGAATACGGTGAGTATTATGAGCCAGGTGCCGGTGGTGAATGTCAGCGTCAATAGTGGCACAGCGCTCTCTTCTTTTGCTGCCCCACCAAGTAATAACGTGCCAGTAATTAACTTTGATGCGCCGGATAAAGACAAAGAATTATCACCTTCAGCAGGTGCATCTTCTGAATCAGAACGCAACGTGAACACTAAAGAAACAACACGCAGAAACTATGAAGAAGCACGACGCCTTAATAGCAATCGCCCGATCTTGACGATTGACGCATCACTGGCACAAAAAATTGGCCTCACTAGCTTCTAAATCAACTTAGACAATCTTTATACGTCAATCCCTCAGCCTCCCTCCGCCTAACAAGCCCGCGCAGTTTCTTCCCGCCAGCCCACACCCATTTCATGAGTTCCGCTGGCACGTCATCATGTTCCTCGCGGTTGACCTTGCGGCGGAGGGTGGAGCGTTGAAGCGCTCCACCGCCCAGATTGAAGTTAAACGACACTAGCGCATCGAACTGGCCGTTGTTAAGTGGCACAATGAAGCTAGGCATTGCGCTCTCAAGAGGCCATATCGCCAGCCTACGACATCAATCCAACGCCTGTTGAAGTAAAGCCACGCGTCCTGACAACTATGATTGATCTGTACGACGGCACGGCCTCGTTAGATTTGGCCATGTCTGTTGCTGGTGATTTCCGTTTATCGAAGGAACAGACAAATACCATTATCAGTGAAGTAACCGCTGGGGTAGCGCAATGGCGTGATGTTGCACAGCAGTTTCATCTTAGTAAGCGTGAAGTTGATCGTATTGCATCCCAGCGCCTTAAGCAGCTTTTCATCTTTTCGCACTTCTAAATCAAGACTTCTTAAATCCTGTCCTTGCGGGCCAACCAAGACTTTTTTGCCGCCCCAGCGCCGCAGATTGATAGGGATGCGCACAATGATTTTTTGATCTTCTGCGTGGTATTGTAGATTCATGCTTCAGCCCCATGTTTAATTTTGTGTTCTATTTCCTGCTGCAATTGGGAAAGAATGTTTTCGATGCTGTTGGCGCGGTATTCAATATCGATGCAATTGCCATGCACCGCGACACGGTCGATCAATAGATGCGTGATACGCTTCTGCTCAGCAGGCACGAGGATGTCCCACAAAGACCCCATACACTGCATCGTGCTGTGCAGATCTGTTTCGGTGTAATTGGGAATATGGGTTTTGACCTTCTTCCAGACATCGACGATGACTTGGGGTTTCACAAAGATGCTCTGTAGCTGGCCTTTGACGACTTCTTCTATTTCACCAGCAGGGATACGATTAGCAGGGCAAAGCTCGCATGATTGTCGGCGATAAGAATTCGCCGAATAATAATGGTAATTCTTCTTGCCCTTGTTCGTATGGGTGGGCGACATCGCACCGCCACAACCACCGCAAACCAAAATACCTTTCAGCAGAGCTTTTGATTTGGCTTGAAACGTGCGTTTGCGTTTTCCTTTGCAGTTTTCAGCAAAGATGGCTTGTGCGGCATCAAACTGCGCCTGCGTGATAATCGGCTGATGCTGTCCTGGATAATATTTGCCTTTATGATGGACTTCACCGAGGAAGAGACGGTTCTGCAGAAATGTGCGCAGAGGATTTTCAGTAAAGGGTTTCCCTCCCACATGTTTTCCTGTGCGGCTGATATAATGCTTGGTGCGATGGCCTGCTTTATTCAACTCCTGCGCCAATAAGGCGATAGACCCCAGCGCGGCAAAGCGGTCAAAGATAATATTGACCAGCTCGACTTCCTTCGGATTGGTGACGAGCTTGCAATCAACAACGTCATACCCCAGCGGTGGCGGGCCACCCATCCACATGCCCTTCATTTTTGATGAAGCGAATTTATCGCGGATACGCTCGCCAGTGACCTCGCGCTCAAACTGCGCAAAACTCAGCAAAATATTGAGTGTCAGCCGCCCCATGGAATCTTTGGTATTAAAATGCTGGGTGACAGACACAAAGCTCACGCCGTGTTTGTCCAGAATTTCCACCAGCTTGGCAAAATCCATCAAAGAGCGTGAGAAACGGTCGACCTTGTAAACAACCACAATATCAATGCGGCCAGCCTTGATATCCTCAATCAAGCGCTTGAGCGCGGGGCGCTCCATGTTCCCACCCGAAAACCCGCCATCATCATATAGATCAGGAATAACACGCCAGCCTTCATGCTTCATCGCCTCGACATATTTTTCACCAGCCTCGCGCTGGGCATCCAGCGTGTTGTAATCCATATCGAGGCCTTCCTCGGTGGATTTGCGGGTGTAGATCGCACAGCGCAGGATTTTCTTGTCCTCCATCATGCCCGCACCTTTCTGGCGCGATGATGGGTGCGTTTTTCGCTATCTTCTTTCTTGCCCAAACCAAAGAATGCATTGCCGTTCCAGCGCGTGCCTGTAATCGCAAACGCAACACCTGAAAGGCTTTTGTATTTCAGCCCATGATATTCATAACCATCAGCCAACACATACACATGATGCTCAACGCCTTTGACCTCCCGCACCAATCGTGTTCCCACCGCCAGGCGACCGACATCACTGCGACGCTGCTGGACGGTTTTGCCTTCGGCCAGCGCTTCAAGGCGATCAATCGTTGATTTGGTCAATCCGCCATAGGTCAGCTCCTGCATCCGATAGATGATCTGATTGATCAGATAGGTACGATTATTACGCGACTGGGGAGGTACATCAAAATGCCGGTTCCAGACCTGGAGCAGCTCTTTTGTCTCCATCGCTTCCAGCGCGGCATACTCTTTTAATATGTCTATTTTCATTGTTTTGCCCCTTTCTCCGCTCTCACTTGCGTGGGTTTGCGGCTGGGACATGAATGCTTCGAAGCGGAGGGAAGTCCAGTCAAACTTCTCTCATTTTCCGAGCTATTTAATTGATTATGCTGATAAATCTTGCGGCGGACAATCGCACCCGCCAGGATCGTGATGATCTCGGCATAACGCTCTGCGCCTGTCATGTCATTTGGATTGCGTACTGTGTAATCCATTGAGAAGAACCTCCTTCAAATTTGTTCTTCTCCTCTGGTTTGCCGTCGGCATTGAAAACGACGACGACGAAATAAAAAAAGTTCGAAACATTGTTCGAGTGCATCATTTTATCTTTGCAAACCGTGTTTTTAGGAAGTCGTGCTAAATCAAGGCTTTGCCATGACCACTAAATACGCAGTTAGTGGCCAGAGGCTGTGAGAGAATGTGAGATTTGAGAGAGAATTTACGCTGAATTTGCGTTCTAAAGGTACGCGAGGCTTTCGCAAAACCGCGCGAACATTGGGCTTTTGCGCAAAGAAAAACCCGCCAATCAGGGCGGGTTGTTAAATAAATGGTGGAAGGGACAGGATTTGAACCTGTGTACGCTCACGCGGGCAGATTTACAGTCTGCTGCCATTAACCACTCGGCCACCCTTCCACGGGTGTAATATTCTCATCATCCCGCATCCGCCTTCTTTTTAAAGATTGCTTGCATGCGCAAGCTGGCCTTCCACGGGTGTATTTACAAATCATTTGCCAAAGAAAAGACTCGACAAATTGCGTGGAACGATAGAAAAAGAATTTACACCCATAAGTCAAGAGAGAAGTGAAACATTCATGCGCAAATCACCACCAAAAAAGAAGGGGGCGGGGTCATCCTTTGGTGACCGTAATTCACAAAACCGCGGAAAACACGAAGGAATTGCCGCATCTTACGCCCGTACCAGCCAAAAAAATAATTTGGCGCGCAATTCCGTATCTTTTGACGATCACGACGATTTTGGGCATTCTACCCCTTCATCATCACGCCCGACATCAAATGCGGGACAAACAGGGTCTGTGGGCCGCGTGCGTGTGGGGTTATATGGCATGCATGCGGTATGTGCGGCCATTCGCAACCCCGAGCGTCAAATCAGAGCGATTTATGCAGTAGAACCTGACGATCCTGCATTGATATCCGCTTTAAATGACGCCGTTGAAGAAGGGTTAGATCGCCCGCGCGTCACCCGCGTTGATAAGGAAACATTGCACAAATCTGTTCCCCGCGAAGCGGTTCACCAAGGCATTGGGTGCGATACATCCCCCTTAGACGAAGTTTATTTATCCGATGTGTTGCGCCAAATTGATGCCAAAGGTCGCGGCGTGATTGTGATGTTAGACCAAGTCACCGACCCGCATAATATCGGTGCGATTTTACGTTCCGCCGCCGCATTTGGCGCGGATGCCGTGGTGGTGCAAAGCCGTAACGCCCCTGATATGAATGCGTTAATCGCCAAAACCGCCTGTGGCGGGGCGGAAATTGTGCCGATTGTCACCGAAACCAACCTCGCCCGCGCCATTGAAACCATGCAAAAGGCAGGGTTTTTTGCCCTTGCGCTCGATGAACGGGGTCGTGGCACTTTGGCAGACGCTCCTGATTATGAGAAAACGTTGTTGGTTTTGGGTGCGGAAGGCCCAGGGCTTCGCCCTTTAATCCGCGATAAATGCGATATTTTGGTGCGTTTGCCGACCCAAGTGCATTTCTCCAGCCTGAATGTATCGAACGCCGCCGCGATTTCATTATATGGCATCGCCATGAAGGCGAAGGGAAAATAAGAAACTAGCCTCTTGCAAGGCTAGCTCCATTCATTTATCGTTAACTTAAGAATGTTAAGTTAAAAGTTGTCATAAAATCCGTTCTTCACCTCAGAAATGCGGCCTTGGTTGACCCCAAGGATAGCAGCGATTTGGTGCTGAAAAAGGTCGGTTGTCTCAAGCAACTCCTTAATTTGGCTTACCATTTCGCTGTTTAATTTTCTACTTCTACGTTTTATTTTAATCACCTCCTTGCGGTTAATTTTTTATTAATTTTGATTATATCATTAGCAGCCTATGCACACCAAATGAATCTGGTCATACTTATCCACAGCGGATTTTTTTGCATTCTGCATCTTTTTGTGTTAATGTTTTGCTAATCAATTCAGAAAGAGGTGTGTTATGTCAAAAAATACCATGTTATTTGCGTCTGCTATGGGTATTGCCATGGCTCTATCAACCCCAGCCGCCGCACAACGATTCCACCCAAATGCCGAAGCGCAAGCCGCCGGTCAAACAGATTTCGTTCAAGACAATTCTGGTCCAAATTGTGTTCGCGATGATTTTGGATATTGCGCACGCCCAGAGCAATTACAACAACCTGAACAACAACGTGCCCCTTCAGGTTATGAAACTATGGTTAGCTTTTGTGGTGGGCCGCAATGGTCAGATAGATGGGGTCGATTGATTGACCAACGTATTCGTGGTTCATTGAGTGGCAGCGTATTTGAAGCAACAGGATCACCTTATGGCCGTTTTCGTGCGCAACAAGATGCCGCATGCCGTGCGCGCGAGCAAATGTATAATTTATCTGTTCGATATAACGGATGGGATAATGTTCCGCCCGATATGCAACGTAGTGCTGAGCGTGCATGGTACATGGCAACACAGCTTGGCCCTGAACGTGAAAGAGCGCGTCAATTTGATCAAACATGGCGCCGCCAACAAGAACGTTGGGCAGATAAGTTATCGCGCAAACTTGGTTTCTAATTTATAAAATATTTTACCCAATTGCCATGACGGTCATAGGTCTTTACAACCATATCTATGACCAATCATTCTTCACCGCCATTATATCTTGTTGACGCATCGGGGTTTATTTTCCGTGCGTATCATGCCTTGCCGCCATTAACGCGTCCCGATGGCACGCCCGTGGGCGCGGTGATGGGGTTTTGCAGTATTTTGATGAAACTTATTCAACAACAACCCGATGCGCGTATTTTTGTTATTTTTGATGCGGCGCGCGCCAATTACCGCAATGACATTTACCCCGATTACAAAGCCAACCGTGATGAAACACCAGAGGATTTAATTCCGCAATTCCCCATCATTCGTGATGCGGCGCGCGCATTTGGTTTGCCTGTGTTTGAACGCGAAGGATATGAGGCCGATGATATTATCGCGACATACGTCACCCGCGCCCGTGCAGAAAACAGACAAGCCGTCATTGTGTCATCTGACAAAGATTTAATGCAATTAATCCAAAACGGCATCACCATGTTTGACCCAATGAAACAAATTACTATCAGCGATGAACAAGTGTTCGAAAAATTTGGCGTGCGCCCTGATCAAGTCATCGATGTGCAATCACTGGCGGGGGATAGTATCGACAACGTGCCTGGTGTGCCTGGTATTGGCATTAAAACGGCGGCGCAATTGATTACCGAATATGGAACGCTGGAAAATTTGCTCGACCGCGCCCATGAAATTAAACAACCCAAACGCCGTGAAAGTTTGATCGAAAATCGCAACGCCGCATTAATTTCAAAACAATTAGTGACATTACATACTGATGTGCCTGATCTGCCGTGCATTAATGATGTGCCGCCTGCACATTATGACCCCGATATTTTACGTGCATTTTTAACGGCGCAAAATTTTAAATCATTATTAAACCGTATGGGACAAGTGGCGACGACTCCAACATCTGTGGCGGCAACTCCTACATCTATGCCTGCACCAACAGAACTAAAACCAGCGCCAGAAAATATCACCGCGCGATATGAATGTATCAACACGATTGACGCGCTACAAAAATTTGTTACCGAGGCACAAACAAAAGAATTTATCGCGGTTGATACCGAAACAACCGATTTAACACCATCAAAAGCAGATTTAGTTGGTATATCATTATCACATACAATCGGGCATGCCGTGTACATTCCCATCGGACATCGTGGCGCGCATGATTTATTGGGCGATTCAAATGATACGATTGTGCAATTGCCGTTATCTGTTGTGTTACAGCACTTAAAACCAATTTTAGAAAATCCCGCGATTATAAAAGTTGGTCAAAATTTAAAATATGATGCGCAATTATTTCTACCGCATAATATTTCCATCGCGCCGTATGATGATACCATGCTGATGTCATATATTTTGGATGGCGCACAACATGGTCACGGCCTTGATGAACTCGCCAAACTTCATTGTGGTCATGATATGATTTCGTATGATTCCGTGACAGGTACAGGGCGCGGGCGCATTTCATTTGCCGATGTGCCAATTGACAAAGCTGTAAACTACGCCGCCGAAGATGCGGATTTTACATTGCGCATTTATCAACATTTATTGCCGCGCATCGCGCGTGAACGTATGGCGACTATGTATTACGATATCGAACGCCCGATGGTTGATATGGTAGCACGCATGGAATTTGCGGGGATCGAAGTTGACCCGCACATGTTAAAACAATTATCCCAAATTTTCGGCACAAAAATTTATGAATTGGAACAAGATATTTTTAAAATTGTCGGCCATGAATTTAATGTCGGATCACCCAAACAATTGGGGCAAGTATTATTCGAAGAAATGGGATTAAAAGGCGGCGCCAAAACCAAAACAGGTGATTGGTCAACGGCGGTTGATGTGTTGGAACAGCTTGCCGCCGAAGGCCATGACATTGTTCAGAAAATTTTAGATTGGCGTCATTTATCAAAATTAAAATCAACCTATACCGAAGCCTTACAAACCGCGATTAACCCACGGACGGGGCGCGTGCATACATCTTTTTCTCTGGCGGGCACATCAACGGGGCGGTTATCATCATCCGACCCCAATTTACAAAACATTCCCATCCGCACCGATGAAGGCAAAGAAATTCGTAAAAGCTTTGTTGCGAAAAAAGATCATGTTTTAATTTCTGCCGATTATTCGCAAATTGAATTACGTCTGGCGGCCGAAATGGGAAATATCGCGGCATTAAAAAATGCATTTACATCGGGCATTGATATTCATGCGGCGACAGCATCACAAGTATTTGATATTCCGCTCGATCAGATGACATCCGATATTCGTCGCAAAGCCAAAGCCATTAATTTTGGAATTATATATGGCATCAGTGCCTTTGGTTTGGGCAAACAATTAGATATCGAAACATCAGAGGCCAGCGCATATATCAAACAATATTTTGCGCGTTTTCCTGAATTATCTGATTACATGGAACGCACCAAAGAATTTGCCCGCGCGCATAAATATGTTTTAACACACTTTGGACGTAAATGTTTTGTGGGCGGCATTGATGATAAAAACCCCGCGCGCCGTAATTTCGCCGAGCGCCAAGCGATCAATGCACCATTACAAGGTACGGCGGCCGACCTCATGAAACTTGCCATGCATGCGATCGACAAGCGTATCAGACGCGATGGATTGCCATTGACGATGTTGTTACAAGTTCATGATGAATTAATTTTTGAAGCACCAACAGACCAAGCCGAAGCGCTTGCCAAAATTATTAAAGAGGAAATGGAATCCGTATCGCCATTCGAAATTCCGATGATCGCCGAAACAGGCATCGGATTAAACTGGGCCGATGCGCATTAAAAAAGTGCATTAAAGCTATTAAAACTTCACTTCACCTGCATATAAAATGCCTGATTGGTTTTGCACGAGCACAACCACGCCCGCAGGTTTTGTTGTAAGCGCGGGTGTAAATTTAAAATTTTTGGTATCCCCCATCCACACGCCCATTTTCTGCATAGACGTCACAGGTTTTGAATAGGTCAATGTTTTTCCTGCATTCGGGCCGTAGGTCAATTTTTTGGTAACAGTCGGCGCATAATACGCAAACCAAATATCGGCTGATTTAATATTTGTGTTTGACGGTAGCGAAAATTGATATGATCCCGTCATTGACCCCGCTGTAATATTAATTTGTTTAATGGGTTTTTGTTTTGAATCGTCAATAATCATGTTCATAACTGAATCATAATAATACCCAATATTTTCTTTACGCCCATTCACAACCACTTGCGGCGTATATTTTACCCCGCCCGAAATTTTTTGCGCGTAATCTTTTTGACGTTGTGTGCAAACAGGAACTGACAATCCCTGTGTCTTGTTCGAGAAATAATTAATATGACATGATAGGCCAATAATCGGGGTTTTGGTCATCATATCCGTAAA
>JBIICJ010000063.1:0-9020 GCA_044238965.1 Micavibrio sp.
GCATTCGTGATTATGCTCATTTGTAAATCATGAGATAGAAAATGACAAATAACATAAAACCCATTCACATTATTGGCGGCGGCCTCGCAGGCTCGGAAGCCGCATGGCAAGCTGCGCAAATGGGCGTGCCTGTTATCATTCATGAAATGCGCCCTATGCGCAAAACCGATGCGCATAAGACAGATGGTCTTGCCGAACTTGTCTGCTCTAATTCATTCCGCTCGGATGATAAAGAATATAATGCGGTCGGTTTAATGCACGAAGAAATGCGCATGTGTCATTCACTCATCATGCGTATGGGTGATAAACATGCCGTGCCTGCGGGTGGTGCTCTCGCCGTTGATCGTGATCAATTTTCAAATGAAGTGACAGAAATTTTAACCTCACACCCACTCATCACTATTGAACGCGGCGAAGTTGATGGGCTTCCCCCTGCCGAATGGGATAATGTAATTATCGCGACGGGCCCTTTAACATCATCTGGTTTAGCGAATGCAATTATACAATTAACAGGCGAAAGTTCGTTACATTTCTTTGATGCGATCGCCCCCATCATTCATAAAGAGACAATCAATTTTGATAGAGCATGGTATCAATCACGATATGATAAAGAAGGTCCCGCAGGCACAGGCAAAGATTATATTAATTGCCCGATGGAGCAGGATGAATATTTGGCATTTATCGATGCTTTATTATTATCCGAAAAAATGGATTTTAAAGAATGGGAAAAAAATACGCCCTATTTCGAAGGATGTATGCCGATTGAAGTCATGGCATCACGCGGCGTTGATACGTTACGTTTTGGCCCGATGAAACCCGTGGGATTAACCGATCCGCACACGGGCAAACGCCCCTATGCCGTTATTCAATTGCGCCAAGATAATGCGCTCGGCACGTTATACAACATGGTTGGATTCCAAACCAAAATGAAATATGGCGAACAAATACGCGTTTTAAAAATGATCCCTGGATTAGAAAATGCTGAATTTGCACGCCTTGGCGGACTTCATCGGAATACATTCATCAACTCACCCAAATTATTAAACGCATCATTACAATTAAAACAAATGGAACGCATTCGTTTCGCGGGGCAAATCACAGGATGCGAAGGTTATGTTGAAAGCGCGAGCGTCGGATTAATGGCGGGACGCATGGCGGCATGTGATCGTTTGGGAATTACATTTCAAAACCCACCCGCTACAACTGCGATGGGCGCAATATTAAGTCACATTACAGGCGGCGCCGACGAACAGACATTCCAACCAATGAATGTGAATTTTGGTTTATTCCCCGATATTGAAACAAAAGCCCGCGGTCGTGAAAAGAAAAAAGCATTATCCGACCGTGCGTTACACGACATGCAACAATGGATTAACCGCAGCGCGATGCAAACCACACGCGCAGTTGCTTAAAATGTGGCGGGATTAATAATTGCGGCGCAATTAAATTATAATCAACTGATTTTATTTGTGTGATATATAACCGCGTTAAACCCTTCATGCCTTTGAAAAATGGTGAAAATGGCGCGGTTTTATTCAATGATTGCCCAGCCATATCACACAATGTTTTGACCAATGGCTTTAGATCATCAATATGTTTGAATGAATAAATATCCTCGATATTTTTTATATGATCTGCAGGTAAATAACATCTACGCGCGCGGGCGTGAAACACAAATGATCGTAAAATACCAACAACGCCATAGGCAAATGAAATATTTTCAATCTCATCATCCAATACGCTATCCTCGCCCAACACAATCGGTAATAATTTTAAAAATGGCGTATGAGTAAATTCAATATAATGTTTTAACCCATCAATGGATGATGGGATTTTATCTTCAACATCAAATTCGCGTGCAATCAATAAATTTTCAAATAATTCCAACGGCAATCTGTATGCCGTGATCACACGCGCGAGTTCAGGAAAAATTTCGTGCGCGCCAATTGTTCCGCTCGCATAAAACCCACGCACAGAATCTTTCCACCATTGCAGCCGAATTAATCCCATTGTTGTGTCTGTTACCATTTCGCGCGTGCGGGCAATTTCGTGATAAAAGGCAATGATCGGCCATAAATCCGTCTGCTTTTCATTGGGCGCCAGCAATGACAAAAAATAACGATCAGGATCATATTTTTCAATCAAAGCGCGTGATAACGGGGACAAATGGGTCATGGTTGATATTTTTACCAAACTCATTACATTATACCAAGTATTAAAAACAGGAGATACCGATGACATTAAACCTTGCCCCTCTTCCCTATGATTATGATGCATTGACCCCATATATGTCGCGTGAGACATTGGAATTTCACCATGACAAACATCACAAAGCCTATGTTGATAAGGGTAATGAATTATTACAAGGATCAGGATTTGAATCGCTCTCTCTTGAAGATGCGATGATCAAATCATTTGAGGCAAAAAACCAACCTTTGTTCAACCAGTTAGGACAGCATTACAACCATAATCATTTTTGGAATTGGATGAAAAAAAATGGTGGCGGTAATAAATTACCAGTAAAATTACAAGCTATGATCGATTCTGATTTGGGCGGATTTGATGCGTTTCGCGGTGAATTTGTAAAGGCGGGCTTAGGTCAATTTGGGTCGGGTTGGTGCTGGTTATCGCTTGATAAATCAACTGGCAAGCTTGAGATCAACAAAACACCAAACGGTGAAAACCCATTGGTACATGGCAAAATTCCATTGCTGGGATGCGATGTGTGGGAACATTCTTATTACATTGATTACCGCAACGCACGTCAAAAATATATCGAAGCTTTCATCGATAACATGGTGAATTGGGAATATGTTGAAAAGCTTTTGACCGAAGCAGCATAAAAATAAAAGAATATTTTTAGAAAAATAACACGGCCACGGGACGACCTTCCGTGGCCAAAACATTATAAGTCCGTGCTGCCGCGCCATAATCCATCGCATCAATCGTCAAACCCACTTCACGAAATTTTTGTTGAATATGTGGCGCAACAGGCATGAACCCATTTTTATATCCCACCAAAATAATCTGTGCCTGATCAGATAAAAATGAAATTTGCACGGGATCATTTAATTCATTTAGAAAATCAAGCGCGTACACAGCATCACATGTCACTGCAATCGGTGCCTTATAATGTTTGCCCGTCACCTTTATCACATCATCCTTATATGATTGAATAATATTCAAATCAGAACGAATGAGTGGTGTAACATCCATGGTAAATTATTCTGCTACCGATGGAATTTCTTTTGATCCATCGCGTTTCTCATCACCTTTGAATGGTAAATAAATCAAGGCCGATGATGCGACGTAAATGGATGAATAAGTTCCCACAACAACACCAAATAACATCGCGACCACGAAATCACGAATAACCGCGCCACCAAATACCCACAATGCCACCAACGCCAAAACGGTTGTGAGTGATGTCATTAATGTCCGCGACAAAGTTTGGTTGGTTGATAAATTGACCAATTCCATGATCGGCATTTTTTTGTATTTACGGCGATTTTCACGAATACGATCAAACACGATAACAGTATCGTTTGACGAATAACCCGCCACCATTAATACCGCCGCCATCGCCGCCAAATCAAATTGCATACCTAATAATGCAAATAAACCAACAACAGCAGTCGTATCATGCACCAAACAAATAATCGCTGACACACCATATTGCCATTCAAAACGAAGCCACACATATCCCAAAATTGCCAAAATCGTGAGAACAAACGCAATAACTGCATTTGTTTTTAATTCATCACCCACTTGCGGACCCACAAATTCGGTACGGCGATATTCAATTGGTTTTTCACCTTTGATCGAATTGTTCAAATAATTTTTGACATTCGCAACTGCCAATTGCTGTGCCTCGCTCCCACCCTTTTGTTCGGGAATGCGGATCATTAAATCAGTTTTCTCGCCAAATTCTTGGATCGAAATCGCGCCTAAATCCAAACCTTCTAATCCGCTACGTAATTGTGTGAGATCGGGTGCGACAGGCGTGCGCACTTCGAGCATAACACCGCCCGTAAAATCAATGCCGTAATTTAATCCTTTGGCGGTAAATAAATAAATCGCACCCAAAATCATAAAAGCCGTAATAAAAAAGGCGATAAAACGTTGCCCCACAAAATTATAATTTGAATTTTCTGCAAATTTGAAAATGCGCATGATAATATATCCTTATAAGATCGGTAATGTCTTTGTTTTGCTGTTTTTTAACCAAATCACCAACATCATCCGTGTGAGCATAATCGCCGAGAATAAAGATGTTAAAATACCGATAGTGAGCGTCACCGCAAACCCTTTGATCGGCCCTGTCCCTACGATGTACAAAATCGCACCCGAAATTAACGCGGTTAAGTTTGAATCAATAATCGATGACATGGCTTGGCGATATCCCGCATCAATCGCAGAAATAACCGACCGCCCTGCGCGCACTTCTTCTTTCATACGTTCAAAAATAAGAACGTTTGCATCAACCGTTGTCCCGATGGTGAGCACCAAACCCGCGATCCCAGGTAAGGTTAATGTCGCATCAATCAGAGCCATAATCGCAATGGTCATGGCAAGGTTAATAATCAATGCTGCCGAAGCAAACCATCCGAATAGGCCATAACAAACGACCATTAAGAATACGATTAATCCCAACGCGACTATACTGGCAATTGTACCCGCCTCGATTGAGTCAGATCCCAATGTTGGCCCAACTGATCTTTCTTCGATGATGGTTAAATTTGTCGGCAAAGCTCCTGCGCGCAACAATACAGCAAGGTCAGATGATTCTTGTACCGTGAACGTGCCTGAAATAATCGCACTGCCGCCACAAATTGGCTCATTAATACGCGGCGCGGTGATGACTTCATCATCAAGCACAACTGCAAATGGCTTATCAACATTTTTGGTCGTCACATCACAAAAACGACGTGCGCCAATTGCATTTAAACGGAATGATACAACAGGCATACCGTCCTGAAATGATGGTTGCGCGTTATCCAACATTTCACCCGACATGATAATACGGCGTTGTACAGGTAATGTTTGACCTGGTGTTTCGCGCATAGGCAACGCACGTGAATCTGTACCCACCACACCATCAGCATCCACCAAATGAAAAGTCAATTTGGCGGTTTTACCCAATAATTGTTTAATACGTTCGGGGTTATCCAACCCAGGCAATTGAATCAAAATGCGATTTTCACCTTGACGTTGGATAATGGGTTCACGCGTACCTGTTTCATTCACGCGGCGCGATACAATTTCAATCGATTGTGCAATTGTTTGATCACGAATGATTTTTAATCCACGCTCATCAAACACAGCGTCAATCGCACCATTTTTATCTGTAATGATAAAATTCGCTTCTGCTTGGCGAATAATTGTTTTGGTCTTTGCTATTTCTGATAATGGCACAGCCACGCGAATGCCATTTGGTACAACAGATAAAGTGGTAAAATTAATTTTTTGTTTGCGCAATTCGCGACGAATTTCAACCAACACATCTTCAGTTCTTTGTTTTACAACCAAAGATATATCTGCTTCTAATAATAAATGTGACCCGCCTTTTAAGTCCAAACCCAAATTTACCGCAGGCATTTGCAAGAATGATGGCAAAACTTTGCGCAATTGGTCTTGATTGGCTTCATTCAAGAAACTTGGAATAGAAGCCAATACAGATACCACACTGATTAATGTAATTATCCAGATTTTAAAACGCGAGAAATGAATCATATACAAATGCCTTTGATAAATTTTATTTGATTATTTTTTTGGCTGAGGTTTCACCTGATCATCATAACGGCCTAAAACAGATGAACGCATCACTGACATTTTAACGTTATTACCAAAATCAACCAACATTTCATTTTCAGATATGATCTCTTCAATCTTACCGATCAAACCACCTTGGGTAATGATCTTATCACCCTTCACCAATTGGTTAAGCATGTTGTTATGCTCCTTAAATCGCTTTTGTTGCGGACGAATTAATAGAACATAAAACAGAACAATCAGAACCAATGTAAATAACATTGTCTGCATAAATGATTCTGTTGGCGTTGGTGCAGTCATTGCGTTTGTTGCAGCACTGGTCACAGCGGGTGCGGTGGCTTCTGTTGTTGCCCAAGCTTTTGTAATAAACATCTCTATGAAATCCTTTCAATTTTTGCTAATAAAAAAGGACTATATAATGGTGCGCGCGGAAGGCAAGCTATCTCTTATGACTAAAGCTAAATTAATCACAATCATTCTTGCGATTTTTATTTGCGGCTTCACATTGCCCAGCCATAGCGCGGAAATACCGAAAACTGTGGCTTATTATGTATCTGTAAATGGCGTATTTCAGGAGCGTTTACGATGGGTTATGAACAATGGTGAGGAATGGAACCGCTTTGAAGCCTTCACCAGTCGTTTTGCAAACAGCAAACATACATTTTCCCCTATTGATAAAAGGGCGGCGCAATCAACCTCTGATATGATTGTCATATCCTCTCAAAATACTCATCTGGGCACTGGGCGTGATTATTATTTAACTAAACATGGCGTGACTATCGCCGAGCGTGCGCCTCAACATCGTTTTTTCCGTGATGGCAAAAATTTCTATAGTTTTTTAAAGAAACAACAAAAAACATCTACAAATTTTTTATCTAATGAGAAAAATAAAACATTACCACCTCAAGGATTAAAGATTATTTATCAAATCAGCCGCGAATTATCCAATCCTTCATGGCTTATTTCAAAACCACAAGATTTATCTATTTACTTTGATTTTTTAAAAGATAACCAAGAAATCGAAGATAATACAAAAAGCATACAAAATATGAATGATTTATTTGATCAGAATAATACATTCTTAGTACAAATATTATCCAAACCATCGGAATATGATGTAGTAACGGTAACATCCGGGTTTCTGCGCTTTAGCAAACCCACTGTCACATACCGCCATTTAATCGATGAAAAAAATTATTATCAATTTTATAAATCACGCGCGCTTGATAACATTAAAAATGACTTGAAAAATAAAAAGAATGACCGTGAAAAATTAAAAAGCCAATTTTAATATTTTACAAATGTTTGTGGGTTTAACGGTTTTGCTCCATTCCGAATTTCAAAATGCAATTGCGGTGTTGAAACATTTCCTGTTGACCCAACCGAACCAATCATATCACCTTGACGTACACTTTGTCCTTTGGTGACAGCGATATCTTGCAAATGAGCATAGGCCGTTACAAATGATTTTTCATGGCGAATAAGTACCAAATTACCAAACCCTTCTAAATCATCATCCGCATAAATCACTTCGCCATTTTGTGCGGCCCTCACCGTTGTACCGCGATCGGCCTTAATATTAATCCCATCATTACGTTGTCCGTCGGCCTTCGCGCCGAAAGATGAAATAATTTTACCCTGAACAGGTTTAATGAATGTACCCGCAGGTGTTGCCGCCGTTAAAATTTTCTCTGGCTCGCTCTTCTTGATTGGCTTTGGCGGAGCTTTTGTATCTATTGCCTTTGGCGGAGCTGGTTTTTTATGGGCGATAATTTTTTCTTGCGGTTTCACGTTTGGTACGTTTTTTGGAAAAATCCATTTATATTGATCTATGATCGTGCCAAATGTGGGATCTGCCTGAATGATTTTTTTAATCTCACGCGTAATACCATCACTCGCACCATGATAAATCACAGGGGCTTCGGTACGTGACATGCATGCCGATAACATCAATAATGACATGCCTAAAATGATATGACGTCGCCGTAACATCTTTATGCACTCAATTCCGACAAATCATCATGTGAATAATCACTTGCACGTGGTACATCGGGAAGTAACGGTACAAATCGTACATGTAACAAATCACGTTTGGCATATACGTCATCCGATTCACGAATATATTTCCGCAAAATTTGTGCCTGACCTTGCGCGCCAATCGGAATAATTAAAATACCGCCAATTGATAATTGCGACAATAGTTCTGCAGGTGCATCGTTCTCTGATGAAGCCGTCACGATAATACGATCAAAGGGCGATTGATCTGCCCATCCCTTCATACCATCACCACAAATTGCCGTGACGTTCCGAATTTTTAACGCATTAAAATTTTGTTCGGCAATATGAAGCAACGGACGATGACGTTCAATCGTGTAAACACGCCGACAAATTTTTGAAAGCACCGCCGCCTGATACCCGCATCCCGTGCCAATTTCCAACACCTTATGTTTATCGCTTATTTGCAATGATTCCGTCATATAGGCAACGATATAGGGTTGGCTGATCGTTTGCCCCAAACCAATGGGCAATGCCGTATCTTCATAAGCACGATCTTTGAATGAATGTGACACAAAAATATCGCGGGGCACGCGTTCCATCGCGGCCAGTACATTTGTATCCAAAATCCCCTTTTCCCGCAGGGACATGATCAAACGAATTTTAGCGCTATCGAGCGAGAGCATTATTTTGCGGTGACGGGCATGATTTTTGTTTTCCCGCCCATATAAGGTTGCAACGCTGTTGGAACAAACACACCGCCATCAGTTGGATCATAATAATTTTCCAGCACAGCGACCAGCGCGCGCCCCACCGCCACGCCCGATCCATTTAATGTGTGTAAAAATTCCGTGTCTTTTCCGCCCGCACGTTTGAAACGTGCCTTCATACGGCGCGCCTGAAAATCGCCCGTGTTTGAACAACTGGAAATCTCGCGATACGTATTTTGCGCGGGTAACCATACCTCTAAATCATATGTTTTACGGGCACAAAACCCTGTATCACCCGAACATAAAACGATGCGGCGAAATGGTAATTCCAATTTTTTCAAAATATTTTCGGCGCATGATGTCATGCGCTCATGTTCGTCATTTGAATGTTCGGGTAATGTAATTGACACCAACTCCACCTTATAAAATTGATGCTGGCGTATCATCCCGCGCGTGTCTTTGCCCGCCGCGCCTGCCTCGGCACGGAAACATGGCGTGAAGGATGTTAATCGCAACGGAAAATCATTTTCATTGTGAATGGCA
>JBIICJ010000009.1:0-34105 GCA_044238965.1 Micavibrio sp.
CCATGTTGGGTCTTCGGTTTTTCGTACAACGGTGGTTGTACCCACAGGTGTTTGCAACCCATCGCGTCCAATTCCAATTGGGAATGTAATTGGTTCGGGGCCTTGGTTATAAATATAAATACGCATTTCTGCCAAATTGATAACGGCGCCTTTGCGTGGTGCATCAGGCAATAAATTCATGGTGGGCACTGTTACCTTTGTCCCATTACCTGGAATCCATGGATCGAGGGTTGGATTAGCTGCGCGCATTTCAACGAAACCAACACCATGGCGACGACCAATATGAACCAATGTGTCTTCATCACTGGCAGACACAGTTTTTAAATCACCAATTAATTTTGCGCTGGATCCAGATTGAGGTTTTGCCAAAGCCGCCGAAACCTCTGTTTTTGCAGCTGGTTTGGGGGTGTCTTTTGACTGCGCCATTGCGATGGTTGGTATGGTCAAGGCGGAACCAATCAGAAGAGATAAAAGAAGGTGTGAGGAGCGCATTTTTGTATCCTTAGGGCTTAATTTCACCTATATATAAGGGCAATAGTGCAAAAACTCAACCAAAACCATGGTGATGTGTTCAAAATGTTTATAAAATCACCGTTCTTATTTCTTGTTGTCTTATGTTTTGTCGCGCCAAGTCTTGCTCTGGCGCGGCCTTTATCATACCCCACAGGTTGGATGGTTATGACGGAAAATAATGGTGATGAAAATGCGCTGGAATTAAATTACACAGTAACGCCGCGAACGGCGTTTGTGTATCACACAGCCTATCAACGTGATGATTCATCAATCCACCATGCGGCACAGATGAATAATTTGATTTGGCGCGGTAATTTTCCAGATTCACAAGGAAATCTTTATTCCAAACTTGGCGCAGGCGTGAATGCTGATGACAGTGATACAAACAGCCTAGTTTATGGCGGTATAATGGCAGATTGGGAAGATCGACGTATCTTTACATCATATGGTAATGAATATGAAATAATTGATGGGGATGGTGAATTTACCCACATGGCGCGCGTCGGTATTGCGCCGTATGTCGGGGATGTGGGGGATGTACACACATGGGTGATGGTGCAGGCTGATCACCGCCCTGAAAATAAAGACCCCATTGAAATTACCCCTCTGGTGCGGCTATTTAAAGGGGAAAATTTGATGGAAATTGGTTACAGTAACCAACATAATTTTTTATTTAATTATACGCGCCAATTTTAGAAATTTTTTTAGGAGAATAAAAAATGAAAAACATTTTATCCGCTTTGTTGTTGTCTGTGTTTATTGTCGCGCCTGCTATGGCCGCTAATGATGCATCATGCAAACAACCGCAATCAGTTGCGACTGTTGATGGTATGGTGTGTGATTTTTGTACGCAATCGATTACAAAGGTTTTGAAAAAAGATGCGGCGGTGAAAGATGTTGCTGTTGATTTAAATACAAAAAAAGTCACCGTAGATATAGCATCAGGCAAAGAATTTACCGACGAAACATTAGCCAAAGCCATTGATTATGCAGGTTATAAATTGGTCAAAATTGACCATGCTTGCAAAGGGTAATTTTTATTTTTTAATTTAAGGAATTTTTTTTTATGTCAGATATTATTCGCGAAATCGAAGAAGAATTACAGGCCGATAAATTTGCATCGTTCTTAAAATCATTCCAAACACCCATTTTGGTGGGGGTTACGGCATTGATTGTGGGAACGGGTGGATTGAGTTTTTGGAATTCCCACCAAACAAAATTACACGAACAACAAACGGCATCATTGATCACAGCATTGGATCAAAAAGATATCGCAGGCGCATTGATCCAAATTCCTGCCGATCAGAAATCATCGGTTGCACATTTAATCGAAGCCTCACATCTGGCGAAAACAGATATCACAAAGGCAATTACATTATATGATACAACCGCCAACGATTCATCATTGCCGCGTGATGTACGTGACCGCGCCATATTAGATAAAATTTGGCTGCAATTACGCGATACAAAACAATTAAAAATTGATGATGCGATGGCGGAATTAAAAAATATTCGCAGTAACAAAAAATCAATTTTTGTGGCAGAGGCTAATTTCTTAAGTGGATTTCTGGCGCAAACCATTCAAAAAAATAACAAAGATGCCAAAGTATTTTTTGATGCGGTTGTGAATGATATTTCTGCACCCGACAGTTTAAAGGCACGCGCCCAATCATTATCAACGATTGCTCCGTAAATCATAATTATCAAAGGATATAACCCCATGACAAAATCATCTTCGTTTCTGCGCACATGTGTTTGCATGGTATCTGCACTTGCGCTCGGCGCATGTAGCAATTGGTTTAAGGATGAGGAAAAACCACCGCTTCCTGGTGAACGTGTATCTGTATTACAATTGCAACGTAATCTCGAGCCAACTGATGTGGCGTTAAAAGCAACAGGATTCATTGCGCCCGAAATGTGGAGCAATGAATTCTGGCCGCAAGCGGGCGGATATGCCACACACGCCATGCAACATTTGGCGTTAAATTCCGCGCCGCTCAAAAAAATATGGGACGCCGATATTGGCGAAGGTGCGAAAACTGGGTTTCCCTTGACGGCACAACCCGTGGTTAGTGACGGACGCGTGTTTACATTGGACACAACATCAAAGGTATCTGCGTTTGATGCGCGCACGGGTAAAAAAATCTGGCGTAATTCGGTGCGTTCACGCGGCGAAGATGAATTGGTATTGGGCGGCGGCATTGCGGCGATTCCCGAAGTTTTATACGTCACAAATGGATTTAATGAATTACTCGCGCTTAGCCCGCAAAGCGGCGGTATTTTTTGGCGCGTGAAATTACCATCACCATCACGCGCCGCACCCACTGTGCATAATGGGCGCGTATTCGTCGTAACATTGGATAATCGTTTGATTGCATTCAATGGTCAGGATGGATCGTTGTTGTGGGAATATCAGGCACTCACCGAAGATACATCCTTGTTGGGCGCGGCGTCACCTGCGGCAACGGACAATGTTGTGATTGGCGCATTTTCATCGGGTGAAATGACGGCATTAAATCCTGAAACGGGCGCGGTGATGTGGTCGGATGATTTGGCGCCATCGGTGCGTGTCGGTGGCCTTGGTGCATTACCTGATATTCAAGCATTACCAATTATTGATCAGGGTAAAGTTTACGGCATTAGTTTCGGCGGGCGTATGATGGGATTTGATGAGATCACGGGCGCGCGCGTGTGGCAACGTGATGTGAATGGATCAGATACACCATGGATTGCTGGTAATTATATTTTTACAATTACATCATCACATGAATTGGTGGCGTTATCACGTGATACTGGCGTGATTTCATGGGCGAAACCTTTAAACGGATATTTCAAATTACCTGAAGACGCATCAAAAACAGTATGGGGCGGGCCAATATTGGCTGGCGGTCGTTTGATCGTAACGGCGCCCGAAGGATCAGTGTTAGAAATTGATCCAAACACAGGTGATTTATTGCGTCGTTTCGGCGTGGGCGGTGCGGTCACTGTGGCACCTGTGGTGGCACAAAATACATTATTCCTTTTAACAAATGACGGACAATTAAAGGCGTATCAATAATGTTAACTTTGGCTTTGATCGGGCGACCCAATGTTGGAAAATCAACATTGTTTAATCGCCTTACGGGAAAAAAATGGGCGATCACGCATGATACGCCGGGCGTCACACGTGATTGGCGCGAAGCCTATGGTCAATTACTCGATCAAAAAATCCGCGTGATTGATACAGCTGGTTTAGAAGATAAATTTGATGATTCAATTGAGGCACGTATGCGTGAGCAAACCGAACGCGGTTTAGCAGAGGCGGATATTGTTTTATTCATGATCGATGGGCGTGAAGGTGTCACCGCCACCGATGAATATTTTGCATCATGGGCACGCCGTCAAAACAAACCTGTTTTATTATTGATGAATAAGTGTGAGACCGAACGTGTTGAGGATAACGCACGCATCGAAGCCTATGCATTAGGTTTGGGCGAACCTATTCCCGTATCGGCCGCTCATGGATATGGCCTTGATTTAATTTATGAATCATTGATGCCGCATTTTGACAAGGGTAAGCACGTTCCCGAAGTTGAAGATTATCATTCGGGTATTAATCTGGGCGTTGATATTGATGCGCTCGAAGATGATGAAAATTTTGATTTTATCGAAGCTGTGCCAGATGAAGATGACGGCAAACCTATTCGTTTTGCGATTACAGGGCGTCCGAACGCAGGAAAATCAACATTGATGAATGCTTTATTGCAACAAGATCGTGTGATGACAGGGCCAGAGGCGGGTTTAACGCGTGATGCGATTGCTGTTGATTGGGAATATGAAGGGCAACGATTCCGTTTGGTCGATACGGCAGGTCTGCGGAAAAAAGCCCGCATTGATAATCAAATCGAAGAATTTGCAGTACAGGACACAATGCGCGCCATTCGTTTATCACAAATTGTGGTGGTAATGATTGATGCAACAAAAGGTTTTGAAAAACAAGATTTTCAAATCGCCGCGCATGTTATTGAAGAGGGCCGTTGTTTAGTGATCGCATTAAATAAATGGGATTTGGTTAAAGATAAAAAAGCTGTTTTGGATGAAATTGAATATCAAATGTCATCATCGCTTGCACAAATCCGTAATATCCCCACCGTACCTATGTCGGCATTACGCGAAACAAATTTAGATCTATTGATGGAAACAGCCATGAAGGCCTATGCCACATGGAATAAACGCATTTCAACAGGGAAAATTAATCGCTGGCTCGAGCAAAAAATTTCACAAACGCCGCCGCCAATGGTTAATGGTCGCCCGAACCGTATGCGCTATATGACACAAATTAATATCCGTCCGCCAACCTTTGCGATCTGGATGTCAAAACCCGATGCTTTGCCTGATTCCTATCAACGTTATTTGATGAATGGCTTGCGTGAAGATTATGGCCTTCAGGGAACGCCAATCCGATTTTTGTTGCGTACGACAAAAAATCCATTTGTAAAAAAGTAAGAAAACTATAATTCGATATAGGTAGAATAATCGCCTTTATTTGCCGCGCAAATTTTCAGAAACGGATCAACTAAGTCTTCGGGTTTTTTGACCGTGCCATTTTGGTATCCACCTGGATACGCCAAATTCAACATATCGGTTTGCACGACGCCTGGGCGAATTAAATGCACATCTAAATTTGTATGCGCCGTTTCCGCTGCATAGACCGAAATCATATTGTCTAATGCTGCTTTTGATGCACCATACGCGCCCCAATACGGCGTTGGGTTTTTTGCCTTGCCCGTTGTCATGAATAAGGCCTTACCCTGTGGTGCCGCGCGCAGCAACGGGTCAAGCGTACGAATTAATTGCGCATTCGCCAAAACATTGACCATCATATTATCTTGCCAATCTTTCATTTTGCTATGCGCGATAGGGGTTAAACCGCCCAACACACCTGCATTTGAAATAAGGATATCTAACCGACCAAATTTTTGATCCAGAAGTGGGCCGAGCGCTTCAAGTTCATCAAGCTTTTTTAAATCAAAGGGGATTAATGTGGCTGTGCCGCCATCGTTTGTGATGTGATCATCAATTGCTTCAAGAGCATTTTGATCGCGCGCGAGCAACACAACATGATAATCCGCGCGGGCAAGCCCTATGGATAAAGCCGCGCCAATACCTTTTGATGCACCAGTGATCAGGGCAACTTTTTTGGTCATGTGACATTAACCTGCAATTTTAATGGATGATTTTAACGCATGACCGCATGATTTAATATTTTGGTCAGTCAATGATATTGGATAATCATTGGTGAAACACGCATCACAAAATTGCGGTGTTTTGTTATCGCGCCCCGCATGTCCCATCGCTTGGTATAATCCATCAACAGAAATATAGGCGAGTGAATCAACCCCGATAAATTTTGCAATCTCATCTACATTGTGCATGTTAGCTAATAATTCTTCGGATGATGGTGTATCGATCCCGTAAAAACAGCTATGTTTTGTGGGCGGTGATGAAATGCGCATATGCACTTCGGTCGCGCCTGCTTGACGTACCATTTCAACAATTTTTTTCGATGTCGTGCCGCGCACGATGGAATCGTCAACCAAAACAACGCGTTTGCCCTCTAACATCGCACGGTTGGCATTATGTTTTCGTTTGACGCCCAAATTACGAATGGCTTGGGTGGGTTCAATAAATGTGCGCCCTACATAATGATTGCGAATAATACCTAATTCAAAGGGCAATCCGCTGGCCTGCGCATATCCAATAGCTGATGGCACGCCGCTATCAGGAACGGGTACAACGATATCAGCGTCAGCAGGCGCTTCGGCAGCTAATACTTCGCCAATTTTTTTGCGCGCATCATAAACCGAACGACCTTCCATGTAACTGTCAGGGCGGGCGAAATAAATATATTCAAAAATACAAAAACGTGATGCTGTTTTTGCAAATGGTTTTTGTGATTTAATACCTTGCGCAGTAATGGTTACCATTTCACCTGGTTCAATATCACGGACAAATTCTGCGCCAATGATATCAAGAGCGCAACTTTCTGATGTTAAAATATACGTATCACCCAATTTGCCCAATAATAACGGGCGTATACCGTATGGGTCACGCACACCAATTAATTGTCCATCGGAAAATGCTAATAATGAATAGGCGCCTTCGATTTTTAAAAGCGCATCAATGACGCGCGCTTCGACAGTTTTTTGTGATGATAGTGCCACTAAGTGGACAATAACTTCGGTATCAGATGTGCTTTGGAATAAAGCGCCTTTTGATACTAACGCATCCTTTAATGTTTGCGCGTTGGTGAGGTTACCATTATGTGCCACAGCAAATCCACCACAATCCAAATCACCATACATAGGTTGCACATTACGGATATGGGTTTCGCCCGTGGTGGCATAGCGGTTGTGACCAATCGCACAGTTGCCTTTTAGGCGGGCAATCACATTATTATGATTGAAAATTTCATCAACCAATCCCAATGCTTTGTGAGCATGAAAATCTGTGCCATCAAATGATACAATACCTGATGCCTCTTGCCCGCGATGTTGTAGGGCATGAAGTCCAAGCGCGGTTAAGGTTGAAGCATCATTGTGATTAAAAATACCAAAGACACCGCATTCTTCGTGTAATTTATCATCGTCGAATGGGTGTGTGGTGATTGTGTTCATGATATCTATCACTGGTTTTCGCTTGCAGGTTTTTTAGAATTTGGTTGTTCTGAATTTTTGATGATGTCATTCATTTTTGCGCGTTGTTCATCGGAATAAGCTTCGGCATCACTTGGTTGCGGCATTGAAATATCTGCATCCGCTTTGGGTTCTGATTCTTTTTGCGATGGGTCTTTTAACACATCAATATCTTGCAAAATTTCACGGGTAGAATTTTTATTTTCTTCCTCGGAATTTGGCAAAAATCCAGACAGCCATGTCGATGTACCTTGTATGTAAACAAAGGCTTTTGATGATCCAAACCAGTTTTCTTTATTTTCATCGGGCAGAATAAAATGAAACGGTAGATATAAAATACCCAATAATAAAATACCGCGCGCAAGTCCAAAAAACACGCCCAATGTACGATCAACGGGCCCAAGACCAACCGCTTTGGCGGCTGATGAAATAAAATGGCTAGCAAGTTGAAGAAGTAAGAATACAGCTAAAAATATCCCGCCATAGGTGGCAATAGTTGCGACAATATCATACGGAACCATGCCGAATAATTTGCCGACATTATCGCCGTTTAAATTAAATGCGTTGAGCACCATGGGGGTAATGACACCGCCGCCGAAAAAGGCCGCAACAATACCGCCCAAAAATCCGAATATGGTGAGAGTCTCGCGAATAATCCCGCGGAAAAATGACACGCCTGCCGAAACCAAAAGAATGATCACAACAGCTAAATCAAATATAAGGGATAAAGCCATGGCTCTTTACTAGCTGGATTTTAAAAATTGTACAAGATCGTCGATGTGACCAATATGGTGTAATGTAAAATCAGGTGATGGGGCGGTTAATTTTTTACCTGTACTTTTGGCCATGACCCCTGCGGTAAAACCCAATTTTTGGGCTTCTTTTAACCGTAAATCGGGTTGGGATACGGGGCGTACCTCGCCAGATAAGCCAATTTCCCCAAAAAATACGATATTTTCGGGTACAGGCACGTTTAATAATGAACTGATGAGCGATGCTGCGACGGCCAAATCGGCGGCGGGTTCCGTAACTTTTAATCCACCCGCCATATTGAGGTAAATATCGCTTCCCGAAAATGCCAATCCGCCACGTGCTTCTAATACCGCAACTACCATGGCAAGGCGATTATTATCCCATCCAACCACGGCGCGGCGTGGCGCACCATACGGGGCGGGGGCGATCAATGCTTGCACCTCCACCAAAATCGGGCGCGTGCCTTCCAATCCTGCGAACACAGATGACCCTGTCACCGTTCCCGTGCGGTCGGATAAAAATAATGCTGATGGGTTGGTGACTTCACTCAAACCCAATTGCCCCATTTCAAACACGCCAATTTCATCGGTCGGGCCAAAACGATTTTTGACGGTGCGTAAAATTCTAAATTGATGGCCGCGATCACCTTCGAAATATAAAACGGTATCCACCATATGTTCTAAAACGCGCGGGCCTGCGATTTGTCCATCTTTGGTCACATGACCCACCAAAAAGATTGCGATATTTTTTTTCTTGGCGGTGCGGATTAATTCTTGCGCGGCGGTGCGCACCTGCGTGACGGTACCAGGCGCTGAATCAATTGTGTCTACATACATGGTTTGAATGGAATCAATGATGGCAATATCGATATCATGCGCATCTAATGTTGATACAATATCGCGCACATTTGTGGCCGCCGCCAATTGCACGGGTGATTTTGATAACCCCAATCTCTCAGCACGCAAGCGTACCTGATCAACCGCTTCTTCGCCTGAAATATAAAGGCATTTTAAATTTTTTTGCGCGAGCGCACAGACAATTTGCAGCAATAAAGTTGACTTCCCAATCCCCGGATCACCGCCTAATAATAACGCGCATCCTGATACTAAACCACCACCGACAACGCGATCAAATTCACTCACGCCTGTAATATGACGCGGTAATTTTTTTTGTTCAGAAAATTCCAATGATGAAATATCGAGCGAGCGATTTGATTTCTTTGCGCCCAAACCTTTGGGCGGGCCTGCTTCAACAATTTCTTCTTGAATGGTGTTCCATTCACCGCATGCTTCGCACTTCCCCATCCACCGTGGATGAACTGCGCCGCAAGATTGACAGATAAAAGATGATTTGTTTTTTGCCATGATGCAAATGAGATTACTCTCTTTGCAGGGCCCATTTCAATTGGTGATTTGCCTCAATCATACGTGAGGTCACAACTAATTGCTTGGTTTTGATGGGTTTGAGACCTGTGCCCATATAAATCGAATTATCCAAGGTTAATGCGCCGCCAACGCTAAAGAATCGGAAACCTAACCCACTGGGCAGGCGAATTAACGCCTCTTGCCCTTCTTGCACCAATGATACCAAGGCGCGCGGGTGTAAATGAAACCGTAATGTGATATCTAATGCATCTTCGGGGGCGAGATCGCACGATAATGTATCTTCACCACGAATATCTAATCCTTGTTCGGATACATACATACGGCGTTTGTGCGTGATACCATGTGATGATTGCCATGCATTGTGCTGCATTTCGAGTAGGCATGAATCTTTGTCGTCAACACGTTTTACGCGCACAGGATCTTGGCGACGTGCAAATGAACCATTGGGCAAGATATCATGCGCGGGCGCGTGATTGATGGTTAATGTATTATGCGCTGATGTATGACGCAAAATTTGTTTCCATTCGGTGCTGGTGGGGTGTGATCCACAATTGACGAATACGCGTTCGCGCCCATATGATAATTCAAATGCCAATGGCGATGAATGTGATGTGCGATCATGTGGCGGCGTGGGTGATTGGCATGCATCCACCATCATCAAACAACGCCCCATTTGCACACGTTCATAACCTGTTTCGGGCAATGATTTAATGATGCGATTTGATACGGGAATTTGCGTACAAATAGAATCCAGAACCGATGCATCACCTTCACGTGATCCGTGAAATAATGGTAATTTTTTATCATGGCCACGAAAAAATTTGAATGCTTGACCTAAACGATCGATCGCATGTTGCATAATTTCAGGCACAGGCAGTTCCGCTCGGCGCAAGGCACATCGGATATCCAGCATTATTTGCAATGTATCAGCGGTCGCGGTCGGCGCACGTGATACATGCCCGCCATCGCTTAAAATTTGTTTTGGAATCTCATTTAAAATCACATTAAATCCGTGCATGACCCATTGTTCACGCCCCGTGAATGATAATCCTGCATAAATTAATCCGCGCGCGGCGCGCAATAATTCAACGCCATGATTATCATGGGTGAGAGCCCGCGATAAATGACGTGCCTGACGCACCACCATATCAAAATAACGTTGTTGGAATTGGGCGCCCGCACTCGCGCCAAAAAAATCATATGACGTTAGCCAGAAATATAAACGTTCAGATAAAGTATTTGTATTCCATGTATGTTTGTCAAAACGATCATATTTCTCCATCCATTGAATGACATGATCGCGTGCAATTTTACGCGCCACATCACCGCCCATGGCTTTTAAATCACGCAAAAATGCAAAACTATGAATGGCATGGCGCAATGTCGGATGATCGCCATAATCTGTCCATAAATCACATGATACAGGGAATAACGAATCTTCGAATGAAAATTGACCTTTGCACAATTGACGCGCGGCATTTTCATTCCCCGCCCATGGGTCAATTAATTTGACCGCTAATTGATGGGGGATCTGTTTACTGGATAATGTCCAATCATAAAAGGGTGATTTAACGGCAGCATCAAGGGCGGAATGTTTTAAATTTTCCAAGAAATTTTTGGAATCGATATTGGTCTGTTGCGTGCGTGATATTGTGTTAACAGCCATTATCGCGCGCTCCTGATCTCTTCAATCGCGGTTTGATAATTGTTAGATGCATGTTTAAATACGGCGGTTCCTGCCACCAACACATTTGCGCCTGCGGCGATCACTTTTGATGCCGTATCTTTGGTAATGCCGCCATCAATTTCTAAATCAATATGACGACCACTACGCACCATTTCGGCATCAATCATACGACGCGCCGTTGCAATTTTATCAATCAATGGAATAAATGATTGCCCGCCGAACCCAGGGTTTACGGTCATGATCAATACCAAATCAACCAAATCTATTACATGCGCAATTGATTCAATCGGCGTGGCGGGGTTGACGACAACGCCCGCGCGTTTGCCCAAGGCACGAATGGTTTGCAATGATCGGTGAATATGGGGCCCTGCCTCCACATGCACGGTGATAATATCGGCGCCTGCATCGGCAAATTCTTTGAGATATGGATCGGCAGGGGCAATCATTAAATGCACATCCAAAACTTTTTTCGTGGTGGGGCGGATGGCTTTGACGATCATCGGGCCGATCGTGATATTGGGGACGAAATGCCCATCCATCACATCCACGTGGATATAATCAGTGCCTGCTGCATCGATCGCACGAATTTCGTCACCCAAACGGCTGAAATCCGCGGATAATATCGATGGAGCGATCAAAATTGGGCGTGATGACATAATGGTGGGTATCTTTGTGGGTATTGGGGCGAATCAGGTGGGGATAACTCTATATTTATTTATAAATCAAAGCGGTAGGTTTCGTCCAGATAATCTTTCGGAAAAATGTTTGACATAATTTATATGAATTTGTTAGGGTACAAAGGTTTTTGCATTTAAGGGTTTTAAAATTTATGAGTTCAGCTGTTCCATCCTATGTGCGTGAATTTAATGCCGCCAGCATGGCTGACGCCATTTATATGGCGGATCAGGCATTGCGCGAAGATGGTGTGACGGTGGCGGTGTGGAGAAATTTCTCTGATCAAATTACGCCAGAGTTAAGACGTCACTGGGTAGATATTATACAACAACATAATTATGAGAACGCTAGAACATCAAGACGTCATTGCGTACATTATTTTGATGACGGAGACTCTGCCGATTTTGAGAAAGACTTACCATTTTGTGATCACAGAGCGAAAAGTAATTTTAGAATAAAGGGATTTTTACAAAAATCTTTTTCTCTAGTGAAAATAAATATTCATCAGGATGAAATGGAAAGTGCGATGTGCAAGGATGATGCATCAAAACCATGCTACGGTAATCCATTTCGTTCTATTTATAATTTAGAAGGTCGTCCAACTCATTTCTATGAAAATGAGAAGCAATTAAATCCTTACCCTTTACCCAAAGGAGCCATGGCTTTTGTGAATTATAAAAAGGAAGAAGATGAAGTTTGTAATAAAGCCGCATGGCATAGTGGTGTAGATAATGATATTCCACGCGCATTTTTAGTGATTAGTTTGCAATATGTGTGGTGATTTAAATTTTTTGCAATCGTGCGATAAAGAATCCATCCATACCGCCCAACGATCCCAAATGATGCGGGAAGATACGCGCATCGCCGTCGGGTGTGATTGCATCTTTGAGATCGCCAATTTCATGCGCGGCAATGGGCGCACGCATCATATCACCACGTGACATGAGCAATCGATCAATTTGATATTCGCCTTCGGTCTTTTGTAACGAACATGTGCAATAAACCATCACGCCGCCCGATACCAACATGTCGGCGGCATTGTTTAGCAAACGCATTTGCAAATCGGCGAGTGATTGCATGTCTTGGATATTTTTCATCCACGGCACATCGGGGTTACGGCGAATAGTGCCCGTGGCCGAACATGGCGCATCCAGCAATACATATTTAACCTTATCACGTGGATGCCATACGGCAGCATCGGCGATTTCGGTTTTGACAAATTCATCTAAATGCAAACGGCGCATATTTTCTTGTAATCGCACAATCCGTTTTGCCGAACGATCAAGCGATACAACATGCGCGCCTAATGATGCGAGTTGTGCAGTTTTTCCGCCAGGTGCCGCACATAAATCAAGCACAGTTTCGCCCGCAATATTTCCAAGCAAACGCGCAGGCAGAGATGCGGCGGTATCTTGCACCCACCACATACCATCATGAAACCCTGGTAAATCTTGTACTAATTTTGCATTGGTTAAACGCAAACTGCCTGTTGGTAGGATATGCGCCTCAAGAGTTTCCGCCCATTGCACGGCGTGATCTTGGCGTTTGATAGTGATGTCCAATGGTGGTTCAATAACATTTGCCATGGCGATATCGAGCGTTGTTTTCAAACCGTAATCGGTGATCCATTGTTTGAGTAACCATTCAGGTGTGTTAAGGCGTGCGGCATCTTGGCGCGCCATCCATTCACGACCATCGGCGGCAATGCGACGCAAAATTGCATTCACAAAACCCTTCATACGGCTGTGACCTTCGGTCTCAATTAATTGCACCGATGTGTTGACGGCAGCGTGATCGGGCACATTCATAAACATCAATTGCACCGCGCCCAAACGTAACACAGTTTCAAGAATGGGCGGGTTTAATGGTTGATCAGGGCGTGATAAGGCACGTTTGATTAAATCATCAACCTGACCCAAGCGGCGAATTAATGTTGTGACCATCATTTTGACAAAGGCGCGATCACGCGGCGGCAATTGCGCGAAATCAACACTGTCATCGAACGCTTGGTCTAAATTTTGTTTTTTGAGAAAGATCGCTTGGACAAGTTTTAAAGCAACACGCCGTGCCGCGAGCATTTCTGCGGGCGGGGCTTGATCATAAAGGTCGCGCTGGTCACCTTGTGCGGACGAAAGTTCTGATGCGGTCATACCGCCATAACTTAACGCATTTTATGATAATCTGTCCAGCCTTAGACGTAAGATAGCGTCATTATTTCCAAGGATTGTCATCACCTTTGGGATCACCAAACATATCATGCGGGTTTCCAAACACATCATCTGTGTGTGAGGCACCCATATTTGTCATGGAAGGGGGAACATGCGCAGCATTGTGCGGTGACGATTCATCCATCGCCAATAATTTTTCAATACGGTCTTCGGTGCGGGGGTGGGTTGAAAATAAACCTGTCATCCCGCCAAAATGAAGTGGGTTGATGATGAACATATGCGCGCTGGCGGGGTTTTGCTCGGCCTTTGTGTTTGTAATTAATGCGGCATTTCCTGAGATATTAGCAAGTGCCGCCGCAAGAGCGCGCGGCGCACCCGAAATTTCTGCTCCCACGCGGTCAGCTTCGAATTCACGCGCGCGTGATATCGCCATTTGCACAATCGATGCAGCAAGTGGCGCCAGCAACATGATCAGAAGGGATATAAGTGGGTTACGTGCACGGCCTTCGGAATCTGAACCGCTTCCTGCAAACATCAAAAAATTTCCTAACATGGAGATCGCACCTGCGATGGATGCGGTGAATGTCATGGTCAATGTATCGCGGTTTTTAATATGGGCAAGTTCATGCGCCATCACACCGCGAATTTCATCATAAGATAATTTTTGCAATAAACCTGTTGATGCCACAACGGCGGCGTGTTCGGGATTGCGCCCCGTGGCAAATGCATTTGGTTGCGCATTATCAATGATACATACCTTTGGCATAGGCAAATTGGCACGCACGCATAATTCCGATACCATCTGATATAAATCATGTGTGGCGGGGACTTCGTGCGCATTATAATGGCGTAATACGGCCTTATCAGAATTAAAATAACTCCAAAAATTCATGCCGCCTGCGATGATCAATGCGAACATCATGCCATTATATCCGCCAATGGCTGACCCCACCCATCCAAATAATGCGGTGATCGCCGCCATTAAAATAAATGTTTTCATTGTACCGTTCATTTTGTCACCTCTTTATGCTGCGCAAAAAATTGTTCTTCTTTGTCACATGAAATGGTTACTAATAATGTATAAATCTCACGTACTAAATCAATATCAGGTGAGTGTAAGTGGGCGGCATTTGCGGCGGCATTATCAATCACTTCACGCACGCGGTCTTCGAGCACAGCAGGAATATTATGTTCGGCCTTTATGCGCGCCACTTGATCAATCACGGCAAATCGTTTGACCAGCAATACCACAATCTCGTGATCAAGCGCATCAATCTGCGCGCGATATGGTTTTAAGATGTTGGCTATATCAGTGGATTTATCTGGGATCATGTGGCGTATTATCTATAAATTTGGGGGTTTTTCAATTATTTAACGGTGAAAATGGCTTTTTCTCTGGCTTTTTTGAGCCAAACCCGATATGAGAGGGGCGCATTTCGCACTTGCGATGTACAACCACCTTTTTTGAACAGATTTGAAGAGATTTTTATGACCGATAAGAACATACGTAACATTGCCATCATCGCGCACGTTGACCATGGAAAAACAACCTTGATCGACTCAATTTTGCGCCAAGCGGGTTCATTCCGCGACAACCAACAAGTTGCCGAACGTGTGATGGACAGCAATGATTTGGAAAAAGAACGCGGTATTACCATTATGGCGAAATGTACATCCGTTTTATGGGATGGCGTTCGTATGAATATTATCGATACACCAGGCCACGCCGATTTTGGTGGTGAAGTTGAACGCATCCTCAGTATGGCTGATGGTGTTATTGTATTGACTGATGCGGCCGAAGGCCCGTTGCCACAAACAAAATTTGTGTTGACCAAAGCCTTAAAACGCGGTTTGCGCCCGATTGTGATCGTGAACAAAATTGACCGCCCTGATGCGCGCCCTGACGAAGTTTTAAACGAAGTGTTTGATTTGTTTGTGGCATTAGATGCAACTGACGAACAACTCGATTTTCCTGTGTTATACGCATCAGGTCGTGATGGTTGGTGCGCAAAATCATTAACGGATCCACGCGAAAATTTACACCCGCTTCTTGATTTGGTTGTGGAACACGTGCCTGAGCCAGAGGGTGATGAAAATGCACCATTTGCCATGCTTGCAACATTGCTTGAATCAGATCCATTCTTGGGTCGTATTTTGACAGGTAAAGTTTACCAAGGTACCGCTAAGGTAAACCAATCTGTGCATGCTTTAAATTTAAATGGCGAAGTTGTTGAACGTTTCCGTTTAACAAAACTGCTGGGCTTTGATGGTATTAAACGCGTACCTGTGGATGTTGTAAAACCTGGCGATATCATTTGTGTTGCGGGTATGACCAATGTGTCAGTTGCCGACACAATCGCCGATACATCGCTGATGAAGCCGATTGATTCACAGCCCGTTGATCCACCAACAATGGCGGTAACGGTCACTGTGAATGACTCGCCGCTTGCAGGCACAGAAGGTAAAAAATTAACATCGAATATGATCCGTGAACGTTTGATGAGTGAGGCCGAAACAAACGTTGCGATTCGGATTACCGAATCTGCAGATCGCGATTCATTCGAAGTCGCGGGCCGTGGTGAATTACAATTGGGCGTACTCATTGAAACTATGCGCCGCGAAGGATTTGAATTATCGGTATCACGCCCACGCGTATTGTTAAAAAACAATGAAGCTGGCGATTTAGAAGAGCCATACGAAGACATCATTGTTGATGTGGATGAAGGTTATACAGGCGCTGTGATTGAAAAATTAACCGAACGCAAAGCGGAATTAGTTGATATGCGTCCATCAGGTGCAGGTAAAACTCGCATTACATTGCGCGGGCCTTCACGCGGTTTAATTGGTTATCAATCACAATTTTTGACCGATACACGCGGTACTGGTTTGCTTAATCGTATTTTCCACTCATACGGCCCTTATAAAGGTGATTTGGGTGGTCGTCGCAATGGCGCGCTTATTTCAACTGATAAAGGCGCGGCAGTTGCCTATGCGATTTTCAATTTGCAAGAACGTGGTGTGATGTTCGTCAACCCAGGTGATGCCGTGTATCAAGGTATGATTGTGGGCGAACATAACCGCGAAAGCGATTTGGACATCAACATCTTAAAGGCGAAACAATTATCCAACGTTCGTGCGGCGGGTAAAGATGATGCATTAACATTAACACCCCCACGCAAAATGTCATTGGAAGAATTGATTTCATACGTGGGTGATGATGAATTGCTTGAGGTGACACCGAAAAACTTACGTCTTCGCAAGAAATTCTTGACGCCAAATGAACGTGAAATCGAAGCAAAGAAATCGAAAAAAGCCGCAGGATAATATATCCGCAGTTTTTTAAATAAAGAGGTTAAACAGGGACGCCGTAGAGATCATAATCTTCGGCGTCTTCTATTTTCACTGACAAAATATCGCCCACTTTGACGTCTTGTGCTACATCGCGCAAATATACGGCACCATCAATATCGGGCGCATCGGCCATTGATCGCGCATCCGCGCCGCCTTGTCCATCCACATCATCAATAATGACTGATAATGTTTTGCCAATTTTGGTGTTTGATTTTACATCGCTGATCTGGCGTTGTACCTCCATGAAACGATCCCAACGCTCTTGTTTCACATCCTCGGGAACGTGACCTTCGATATGATGGGAATCTGCACCTGCAACATCTTCATATTTGAAACATCCTGCGCGATCGATTTGAGCCTCTTGCAACCATTCCAGCATAAATTCAAAATCATCTTCGGTTTCACCAGGAAACCCAACAATGAATGTTGAACGTAAGGCGAGATCAGGACAAATTTTGCGCCACTTATGAATGCGGTCTAATGTTTTTTCCTGATGTGCGGGGCGTTTCATCGCACGTAATACATTGGGTGATGCGTGTTGAAATGGGATATCTAAATACGGCAAAATTTTACCATCCGCCATTAACTGAATGGCGTCATCAACATGCGGATATGGATAAACGTAATGCAATCGCACCCAGACGCCTAATTCGCCTAAGGCTTCGCACAAATCTAAAAATTTTGTTTTACGGCGTTTGCCGCGCCATGGATATTCGGCATATTTTGTATCAATGCCGTATGCAGATGTATCTTGTGAAATGACCAATAATTCTTTGACGCCTGCGGCGACCAATTTTTCCGCCTCGAACAACACATGATGAATGGGACGGGACACTAAATCACCACGTAATTTTGGAATAATACAAAATGAACAACGATTATTGCACCCTTCGGAAATTTTTAAATAGGCGTAATGACGTGGGGTTAATTTTAATCCTTCGGGCGGAACCAAATCGATAAATGGTTCATGTATGGGCGGCACGGCTTCGTGCACAGCATTGACCACTTGTTCATATTGGTGGGGGCCAGTGATGGCGAGTACGTTTGGATATTTCGCGCGAATTTCATCGGGTTCTGCGCCCATACAACCCGTGACAATCACGCGGCCATTTTCGCCAATCGCTTTACCAATCGCGGCCAATGATTCTTCTTTGGCGGAATCTAAAAACCCGCAGGTGTTGACCAATACAACATTCGCGCCATCATGTTTGTCGGTGAATTGATACCCTTCAGATCTTAATTGCGTCATGATACGTTCGGAATCAACCAATGCCTTAGGGCATCCCAATGACACCACGCCGATTTTTGGCGCGGTTAATTTCTTCGGTGTTTTGGTTGTGAGTGATACGGTCATAGAGGTGGTTATAGAATAAAAACTATCATATGAGCAATTTTTATTTGCGCACGGGGTGTGGCACATGGTTTAATTTTCCCATGAATCCAGCTGATATTCAAAATATTACCATCGAAACTCCGCGTTTAATCTTGCGTCAACCAACTATGGACGATGTCGATGCCATTCATGCGGCTAAGGTTACGGCGTGGCATGATTTACAACAATGGATGTCATGGACGGCTGATGGGCAAGAAACACGTGGGGCAACAGAGGATTTTGTACGCAAAAGCCAATCACGCTGGGACGATGGATCATTAATGTTTGCGGCGTTCCGCCGTGATAATGGCGCGTTTGCCATTTCAACGGGGCTTACGCACAAAGATGATGGTGGCATATTTGAAACAGGATATTGGGCAGCGCCCGATCAAAAAGGCCACGGTTTTGCCACAGAAGCCACTAATGCTGTTATCCGCGCGGCATTTAATATATTAGCGGCTAATGCGGTAACCATTGGGCATTTTGCAGGGAATGAGCCCAGCAAGCGCATTATTCACAAATTGGGGTTCACATACACGCACACCAAAGAAAAGGGCGCCATGCAATTTTCATCAGGGCAAATGATTGATGAGGTTTGTTATCGTATGGATAGCGTTGATAAACTTCCTGCGCTTGATTACCGCGCGCTCGAAATAAAATAAAAAACCCGTAAAGCGGATAACCTTACGGGTTTTTAAAAACAATCTTTTATATCAGATTATTTGGTTACTGCTTTTTCCATTACAGGAGCAGCATCTTTAACTTCACCTTGTGTTGGGTATTCGGTTGTGCGTGTTTGTTCCCATGCACCATCAGCGCTACCACGTGAAACAACATTACCAGGTGCGCAAGCAGCCAAGGTAGCAACAGCCAAAACAACAGCTGATAAACGTACAAATGCGGTCATAGTTAATCCCCTTTTCTATATAGAAGTAAGTTTTAAGTCTCTCTTTTATAGGTAAGAATTGGATTATGGGCAAGGGTGATTCTCAGGTACCCCTATAGTTTAATATCCATAATAATTGGAACATGATCGCTGGCTTTGTCCCAATCGCGGGCATCAATCAAAATTTCATGTTTTTTCAGGGAATCCGTCAAAGGCGCTGTAACCCAGATATGATCCAGCCTGCGCCCGCGGTTTGATTTGCGCCAATCCTGATTGCGATATGACCACCATGAATAACATTTCTGATCATGGGGAACAAAATGGCGTACGGCATCGGTGAACCCCAATGAATTTTGAAACGCTGTTAATTTTTCAACTTCAATGGGTGTGTGTGACACAACATCGATCAATTGCTTATGTGACCATACATCATGCTCTAATGGCGCGATGTTGAAATCACCCACCGCAACCACGGCATCGGTTTTTTTATATGTTGTGGGAAACCATTTTGTCACTTCGTCCACGAAATCTAATTTATGACCAAATTTTTCATTTTGGTCGCGGTCGGGAATATCACCGCCCGCAGGGATATATAAATTATGCACATGAACGCCGTTGATCGTCACCGATACATGACGGCAATCATTGCGCCCGACGCGGTTATGGATGGCGGTATGTTCAAATGGCATGCGCGATAAAATCGCAACGCCATTATATGATTTCATGCCGTTTATATGACGGTGTTTAAACCCCAAATGTTCAAAAATATCATGCGGGAAAAATTCATCAGGTGTTTTGGTTTCTTGTAAACAAATCACATCGGCTTTGGTTAATTTTACCAAATTTTCCATTAATAACGGCGCGCGCAGGCGAACCGAATTTATGTTCCATGTGAGAATGCGCATTGAAATTTAAAACGGCAACTTAAGGCCAGCGGGTAATCCCAAACCGCCCATCGCCTTTTGTGTTTCTTCGGCCATTTTTTGATCGGCTTTGTTGCGCGCATCATTCACCGCGGCTTTGATCAAATCCTCGAGAATATCTTTTTCATCGACTTTGATTAAATCGGAATTGATATCAATTTTGCGCATGATGCCCTTACATGTCATCACAACCTTTACAGCACCCGCGCCCGCATTACCTTCGACTTCGATATGCCCCATTTGCTCTTGCAATTCTTCCATTTTCTTTTGCATCACTTGGGCTTTTTGCATCATTTGTTGGATATTCATCTTACGATTCCTTTGTAAAATTTATGATTGATAATCGGTGATTGAAATAATCTCTGCGCCCTTAAATTCGTCCATCACGGCCGTAACTATGGGATGTGATTTTATCGTGGCCAATAATTCTTGCGCCCGCGCTTGGTCTTCGGTTTTCAATGTTGGCGCGCCGCGCGCATTGCTGACCGATACGATCCAACGTTGGTTGGTTATATCGGATAATTTTTTGGCAAGGTCTGATGGTAATTTCGGCGATGCATTTTTTGTTAATGAACATTCAATATGTGTGTCTTTTAATGTAATCAATTCAACGCAACTAAATACCTCGGACGCCAAAATCAATGCGCCATTTTGTTCCAATAACGCAACAACATCTTGTAATGTATTTAAGTTATTATTCGCAACCATTTGCGGTGCTGTTTGGGCATGTGCCTCAATCTTTGGCAATGCGCTATGTGGCGCACCATTTCCGCCTGATGACATCATGGTCACCGATGCGCCCGTATTCATGCTTGACCCACCGCCGTTGCCTGATGATGCACGCGCTGATCCGCGCCCTGACGATGCACCGCCATCTTGTTTGATTTTTTCCAGTAATAATGATGGGTCAGGTAAATCGGCGGCATATAATAATCGCATGACCAACATTTCAAGCGCGCTTTGACCATTTGGCGCGGTTTGTACATCATGCATGCCCTTTAATAATAATGTCCAAAAACGACCCAGCACACTCATATTCATTTGCGTTGCCATCGTTGATGCACGCGCGCGTTCATTTGCCGACATATTGGGTTCCACCGTGTGGGGCGCCGCGTCGGTTGCTTTGAATTTTGTCATGATGTGGGTTAGATCAAGCAAATCTTGCACTAATGATGCGGGGTCTGCGCCTGCGCTATATAAATGGGCGAGTGATGATAATGATTCTACCGCGCGCCCATGGGCGATATGTTCATATAAATCTAAAATCAATCCGCGATCTGCCAATCCCAACATGGATTGAACAGACGAAGATGATACATCACCCGCATTCATCGAAATGGCCTGATCAAGTAAGCTCAAACCATCGCGCACTGATCCATCGGACGCGCGTGCGATTAAATTTAACGCCTCGTCATCGATTGTGACTTTTTCAGAAGCGCATACGAATGAAAAATGTTTTTTGAGTGTATCAACATCAACGCGGCGTAAATCAAACCGTTGGCAACGTGATAAAACCGTTACGGGCACTTTGCGAATTTCGGTGGTGGCAAAGATAAATTTGACGTGCGGTGGTGGTTCCTCCAACGTCTTTAATAATGCATTAAATGCGTTTTTGGATAACATGTGCACTTCATCGATGATGTATATTTTATACCGCGCGGATGTGGGGGCGTAACGCACACCATCCAAAATTTCGCGAATATCATCAACACCTGTGCGTGATGCCGCATCCATTTCCATCACATCGGGGTGACGATCTTCGGTAATCGAACGGCAAATATCACAATCATCAGTCGGGCCAGTGGTCGGGCCTGATTTACCATCGGGGCCTGTGTAATTTAATGCCTTGGCAATAATGCGCGCCGTTGTGGTTTTGCCCACACCACGCACACCCGTCAACATAAATGCATGTGCAATGCGCCCTGTTTCAATCGCGTTTTTTAATGTGCGCACCAACGCATCTTGACCAATTAATTGATCAAAATTTTGTGGGCGATATTTCCGCGCGAGCACGCGATACGGCGTTGAAGAGTTCTGTTGTTCTGAAGACATGAAAAGTAACTTAAGCGGTCACTTGCGGCATTTCAATTACATTTAAAGATTGATGCCCAACTTATAAAAAAACAAGAAAAACAGGTGGAAGATCGGACACAACCCAGAATCGAATTCGGTATGGCTGCTGGCTCTCGCCCCTGACCAGATTGGCGATGATTCCGCCCGTGCCGACCTTCCGCGGCCTTTATAACCTTATTTGATTGCGCTTGCCAAGATGAATAAAATTTCATAAAAATACCCATCAAACAAGCCGTTGTAGCTCAGGGGTAGAGCAACGCATTCGTAATGCGTGGGTCGTAGGTTCAATTCCTATCAACGGCACCATTTATTTTCATAATATAAAATTAAGGGACGAGTTGGAGATTTATTGACGCCTGGCAATCCTAGTGCTTGGATAGTTTTATGAAACTGGAAGATATTGAAAAAGAGCAAGAAATAATAACTAAAGAACTTGAGGGGCTAATAAATGATGCCGGAATAAGTGCTGAAGTTCAAAAGGCGCAAGAAGGTCCTTGGCCTCTTTTTCTTGGCGATATAGCACCATTCGGTTCGGAAGAGCGTGCCGCGCAAATTAAAATTGAAGAAGGCTATGAGCATAATTATTACAAAAGAAAAATTAGAAATGCCTACTTCAGTGTGCAAGATATTGAGCTAAGAAAGAAATTAATAGAAAAAGAGCGTAAAAAACAAAAACTACATGGGCAATATTTTGAAGCTCAAGTTTATTTAGCTCGACAAGAATTGAAAAAAACTAAAGGTACTAGAAGTACAAGTTGCTACTACATTGCCGCCTTGATTTCCGCTGTAACTGTTTTTCTAGGTCATGCTTTTTTCAGTATTTCAGGTGCTGTTGCTGGTGCTATTGTTGGATATTTTCTTGGCCGAAAAATAGAAGAAAGCGCGCGAAGGGATTATGAACTTTTGGTTATTGATGCTGAAGATAATTTGCAAGAAGCAGAGAAAGCCTGGCAAGATGTTAAGAATCAACCTGAGATTTTCCTGTTAGGGGAAGAGAATGGCGAGCAATCTCTTTAATCAGAAGTTTCTTAAAATATAATTAAGCTAAACAAACAAAGGCTGTGACCTTTGGCCAGTATTAAAATGTGGGTGTGGCGGTAATTGATCATCCTTAATACGGGTTGGCATTAATGATCGCGCATACCACGGCAAATGACCGTTATCATATGGCTTCCATTCCCCGTCTGTTTGCGCCAAGCGATTCATAATAATACCGAGTGCGATGGGGTTCATACCCATCCCTACGTGACTGGATGGAATTAAAATATTCTCACTTTTTTCGGTTGCAGGATTTAAAGATGCGCTCCAATGAACCACCCCATCACGACGTGATAAAATTGATGTAGTCGGAACAGGCGGCGGCGTTAGTGCGCGCCCACCCATAATATCTTCGGTGATATGCGCTGTATCTGGATTTAAAATATTATATAAAGCACGTAATGTTTGCGGCGTTGTGTTGTTATCTGCAGTTGTACCAAATGGCGATCCTAATGTAATAACTGATCTCACCAAATGCGGGTGTTCGCGTGCCAATTCGCGCGCAAATACTCCGCCTAATGAATGACCAATAATGGATACGCGCGCATTATCATGCTGCGTTGAAATATTTTCCAAATGTTGTTTTAAATGTGCGGCAGTCTTTAAATTTAACCCTAAATTTTGGCCATTCTCCCATCCATAAGGCCCGTACCCCATATCACGAAGATGATTGCGCAAAATAATAGTTGTAACATCATGCGCCATAAATCCTGGCAGAACCAAAACAGGATGACCATCCCCTTTGGGAATAAATTTTTGAATATCGGGCCATGTTAGTTTTAAGAGACCGAGTTCAATTGTCGCTCTGGTACCTTCGGTTGCGAGATTTGCGAGCTGAAAAATCTGTCGAAGTAAATCCATGAATATCTCCCTGTTTTTTTATTCTGTTATTTAGGGTCATGCAGTTTCGAAATAACCGCAATAAAGAAGAGGCTGATTTGATGGTGAAATCACATCTTTCTATGGCGCAGTGCAACCTATTCCATTGATAAAATATACATAATATTATTAATAAGACCGCTTATCCTTTTCTTTTTACCAAATCTGGACTATATTAATGCTAATTCAAAGCTGTTCATTTTGAACGCTTTAACAACCATTAAACGGAGTGAAACATGAATTGGCAAAATACAACACCACAAACCACAAAATCAGGTGCGGTGATTGATCAGGGGCTAAAATCCCATATGCAACGTATATATAATCGTATGGGCGCTGGTGTACTCATTACGGCTCTTGTGTCGCTTTATGTTGGAAATAATGAAGCCTTGTTACAGGCAATTTTTGCAACTCCATTAAAATGGGTTGTGATGCTGGCACCACTTGCCATCGTTATGTTCGGGTTTAACCCCGCGCGTATGTCATCAAACGCGATGCGCGTATCATTTATTGTTCTGTCTGTTTTATATGGCCTTTCATTTGGCGCGATTTTTGCCGTATTTACCAATGAAAGTATCGCCCGCGCCTTTTTTGTCGCAACGGGGATGTTTGCCGGCGTTAGTATTTTTGGTTATACGTCGAAACGCAATCTTGATGGACTTGGTACATTTGCCGTGATGGGAATTTGGGGCGTGTTTATCGCCTCTATTATCGCGATGGTTATGCCAATGTTTGGATTCCAGCCACCGAGCGCCATGTCGAATATTATCGCAGGCGTTGGTATTTTGGCATTCGCAGGCATGACCGCATGGCAAACACAGACCATGAAGGAAATGTATAATGCCAATGACGATGTGGAAATGGCATCACGTATGTCATGGATGGCGGCGTTGAATTTGTACATCAGCTTTATCGCTATGTTCCAGTACGTCTTACAATTTTTAGGACAGCGCGAGTGATTCGTTAAAAAATCAATTTTATCAGAGAAAACCGCCAATTTGCCTTGGTGGTTTTTTCATGTACAATTTGTAACATGATCGGACGACTCAACCGCCAGCTTGCGCTCTGGGCAGAGCATAATCTTATTACACAAACCCAAGTGGATCATATCCGCGCCTTTGAACAGGGGCGAGATAAAGCGCGATCAAAACGCGGTTTTGCTATGGTGGGGGTGACCGCCATATTCATTGGCGTGTTATCATTGGTAGCATCGAATTGGTCACAAATTCCAGCGACAATGAAAATTATTTTGCATGCTGTTTTAAATCTTGGGATTGCTGGCGCTATTTTAAAAATTCCTTCTGATAAAATCATGATCAGGGATTTATTAGTCACAGCCTTATTCGGCTTCACACTTACATTCATTGCCTTATTGGGACAAATATACCAATTGCATGGCGATATGGCCGTTACAATTTCTCTTTGGGTATTATTATGTACGCCATTTATATGGTTGTTTGGGCGCGGTGTGATTGCGATTACGCCATGGTTGATTGCTGTATTCGTATCATTGGGTTTGATCATTGATAAATACGTTTCTATCGAAGATATTTGGCAATTACTATTATCAATGATGATGTTGTTTATCCCACTGCTATTAATTTTAATTTCACATGTTGAATTTATTGCAAAACAACGTCCAATATTTGCAGTGGTTATAAAACGATATGGCATGGTGCTTCTTGCCATTATGGCTGTTTTACCGCCTTTTACTTTTTGGAATATCACTAACGATGTATATATAAGTAAATGGACAACAATCGGTATTATGTGTGCAGGACTGGCCGTCAGCGTTATGGCTCTGGCTCATGACAGATCAGTACAATTATTTACGGGTGTGTCTGGCATATTTATAATTTTGCCGTTTATGATGCTTCCTATGGATTCTGAAATTTTCTCGGCCTTTCTATTTATAGCTTACTTCGCATTTTTAGCATGGTGGGGCGCACAGCAGAATAATACATCTTTGATTGACTGGTCTATCCGCTTGATCATTTTACGTTTGGTAATCGTGTATTTTGAAGTATTCGGATTCTTGGCGGCAACAGGCTTGGGCATGATTTTAACAGGCGTAATCATTTTGGTGACATTACGAAATTTAAATAAGATAACATCATGGGGACGGCGTTTGCTGGGGCAGGCATAACATGACAATACAAAAACCAATTTTGTGGGGTATTATTGCGCTTGCGCTGCCATTTTTATTAGTTGCAGTTATTTTGTTTCAAGGCGTAAAATCGTTCGAAGGTACAGAATACCGTGTACGTATTACGGGTTATGATCCGCGCGATATCTTGCGTGGCCATTATGTGCAATTTCGTTATGAATGGCCAAGTGTTAGTCAATGCAAACCAAATCAAATTTGTGCGGCATGTTTTTCTGGTAACCCTAAACGTCCACAAATTATTATCAAATCATTTATCCAAGAAAATTTAATTGCACAAGATCAATCATGTCAAGTTTATTGGCGTTTAAACAATGTTGCAAAACCTGAAGATGTGCCGCAACCAGTTGCAGAATTATTGAGATTTTATATCCCTGAATTAGAAGCGCCGCAGTTGGAAAGATTACTTCGCCTCAACCAAGATCGTTTTGAAATTGGCGTTATTCCTCATGCGGACGGTACAGCGGTTGCCAAAAATCTTTATATCAATGATAAAAGATTATCTGACTATTTAAAAGATTGACGCCTCCTTCTAATTCATTATCATTTCGCCCACATTAATAAACATATTTAATTTCTTGAGGAGGAGATATTATGTTACAAGAATTCAAAGATTTTATTGCGCGCGGTAATGTGTTTGATATGGCGGTCGGTATCATCATTGGTGCAGCATTCACAACCATCGTCAATTCAATGGTGGCTGATTTAATTATGCCGATTGTTGGTATGCTCACTAGCGGCGTTGATTTTTCAGATAAATTTTTAGCACTTGATGGTCAGATTTATGCCAATCTCAAGGCCGCAAAAGATGCAGGTGCAACTGTCATTACATATGGTGTATTCGTGAATGCCGTGATCAACTTTTTGATCGTTGCCTTTGTCATTTTCATGATGGTGAAACAAGTTAATAAATTAAAAAAAGCCCCACCTGCGGCTGATGCTCCTGTCCCCGAGGACGTTCTTCTTCTTCGTGAAATTCGCGATGCGTTGAAAAAGTAATATTTTATCAATTTATAACTTCAAATGCTCCCATGCCAATGGTTTGGGGGCGTTTTTTATGGGGTAAATTGAGGGCTTGCAAAATTGCGGAAAAACCTTAAAACCAAATAAACATTCCCTTGTTTTGGAAGGGCCCATAGCTCAGCTGGGAGAGCGTCGCGATGGCATTGCGAAGGTCTGCGGTTCGATCCCGCATGGGTCCACCAAGCTTATCATAGAAAAGATTTTATTCCGTGCGGGTGAATCGAACCGCACATGAAATAATTCGCAAAGCGAATTGTCGATCCCGCATGGGTCCACCAAGCTTATCATAGAAAAGATTTTACTTCCTGCGGGTGAATAAAAATTATTTCACGAGAATACGGAATTTTTGCTCCAATACCAATAACACTGATACATCAACCAAATTATTTTCTTTTACATGGGTAATGGTGCTTGTAATGTCGTGAATAATTTTGGCATGAGTATTGACCCACTTATCCAATATATTTGCCTGCAGGGATTGGGGTTTTGATTTACCGTTTGATGATTTTAATGGCATTGTCATTTTTAGAACATCAATTGTTAAATTTGCCTGCGCAGCATATAAACCATCTAAAACACTGGCTATCACTGCACGGCTCCATTCATTTTCACCATGCAGTTTTTTGGCCTCGGTACGTAACCAATCAAAATTAAATAATGACCCAATAGCAAAATATAGCTTTGATGTCGTCATTAAGTCAGATTTATATTGTTGTGTGATGTGAATAATATCTGGTGCAGAGCCTAAAATTTTAAACAACGCAATCTCATGTGCCACTGATTTGGGAAGGCCATCATTAACCCATGCTTCCTGCTGCTCTTTAATAACGGATAATGTATCCGCGGGTAATATTTTTTCAATATTATCACGAATGGTTTGAATGCCCGTGCCATAAATTTTTCCGTCTTCGGCGCGCTTAACGGCACGCCCTAATTTTGTGAGGAACCATGTGGTTTCACGTTGAGCGAGACGTGAGATTTTACGCAACGCTTTTAACTGTGCCATCGCAGGAACTTTATTATCAAGCGCTTCTACTTTGTCCCATAGAGGGCGCAATCCAAAGGCATCACGCACAGTCATAAATGCACGCGTCACGTCGGCGGCATTGCACCCTGTTTGCTCCATTGCCAGGCGTACAAATGTTGGGCCCATACGGTTGATAATGGCATTTGAAATCATGGTGGCTACGATATCGCGATATAATTTATGCCCTAATATTTCCTTACGGTATTTGTCTTGTAATGCGCGCGGGAAATAATGAATGGCCCAATCCTGCATATCCAATTGATCTGGAATATTGGTATTTACCAATTCTTTGGTAAATACGATTTTTGCATAGGATAAAATAATACTCAATTCAGGACGTGTAAGACCTAAACCATTTTTATATCTTTCAAGGATTTGCTGTTCAGTAGGTAAAAATTCAATTTTCTTATTCAGCAATCCATCGCGCTGTAATGAATTCATAAATGCAGAATCATTTAATAATGTTTCGTGTGATTGTAATTGCATTAATGATAAGGCTTGTGTTTGCTGATAATTATCACGAAGAACAAGAGCGGCAACATCATCAGTCATTTTTTCTAATAATTCATTGCGCGATTTATTTGATAAATTGGTTGCTGCCAATAAAATCTTGATATTAACCTCGTGGTCAGACGTATCAACGCCCGCTGAATTATCTATGAAATCGGTATTAATACGACCGCCATTTAATGAATATTCTATGCGTGCGCGTTGGGTAATGGCTAAATTCGCGCCTTCACCAATCACTGATGCGCGAACCTCATCGGCATTAATGCGCAAGGTATCATTGCTACGATCCCCCACATCTTGGTGCGTTTCAGCCACTGCCTTAATATACGTGCCGATACCGCCAAAATAAAGTAAATCCACTTTCGCTTTTAATAAAATTTGAATTAAATCATTGGGGGAAATTTCGGGTGATTCAATACCAAATGTTTTTTGAATTTCAGGAGTTAATTTTAAAACTTTGTCACTGCGGTTGTAAATGCGCCCGCCCTTGGATAATAACTTGGTATTATATTGATCCCACCCTTTGACGGTTTTGAAAAGGCGCGCGCGCTCTTTAAATGATAATTTTGTATCAGGTGTTGGGTCAATAAAGATATGAAGGTGGTTAAAAGCAGCGAGTAATTGAGTATGCTCTGATTGTAACATTCCGTTGCCAAATACGTCACCACCCATATCACCCACGCCAATCGCAGTAAATTCTTGGGTTTGAGTGTTAATACCTATTTCGCGGAAATGACGTTTGACCGATTCCCACGAACCGCGCGCGGTAATACCCATTTTTTTATGGTCATACCCTGCTGATCCACCAGATGCAAATGCATCACCTAACCAAAAACCGTATTCAAGGGAAATGGAATTAGCAATATCAGAAAAAGTTGCCGTTCCTTTATCTGCAGCGACAACAAGATATGGGTCATCTCCATCAAGACGTACAACATTTTTAGGCGGGATGATTTTATTGCCTTTTTGATTATCGGTGATGTCGAGTAGGCCGCGAATAAAAGTTTGATAACAACGAATACCTTCGGCTTGATAGGCTTCGCGCCCACCCGTTGTTGGTGGATTTTTTACAACAAATCCACCCTTTGCACCCATTGGTACGATAACAGAATTTTTTACTTGTTGCGCTTTCATTAATCCTAAGACTTCAGTGCGGAAATCTTCGTGGCGATCCGACCATCTGAGGCCGCCGCGCGCTACTTTGTCGCCGCGCAAATGAACACCTTCGACATGGGGTGCATATACAAACATTTCACGATATGGTTTCGGTTCGGGCAATTCGGGTGTTTTTGAGGGATCAAGTTTGATTGAGATATATATTTTATCTTGGTAAAAATTCGTACGTAACGTGGCATCAACGATACCTAAGATTGATCGTAGAATACGATCTTGATCAATTGATTTAACGGTTTGCAATTCAGAGAGAATTTTATTTTTTGTAACGTCGGCACGCTTAATTGAATGTGTCTGTGGGCTAAATTTCTCTTCAAACAAATCAATTAATAATTTTGCAATTTTTGGATGATCGGTCACTGCCTGTTCAATATATGATAATGAATAAGGCATTTTGCTCTGGCGCGCATAACGTACATAACAACGCACAATTGACACGCGGCGTGCATCAACGGCTGAAAATAAAACCAATTGATTGAGGCGGTCATTCTCAATTGTTTGATTCCAAACAGATGTTAGGCAATCTTCAAATAGAGATTTAGTCTTCTCAAAATCAATGACAGCGCTTTGATTTGATGCCTGTACATGAATATCTTGAATCCAAATAATACCATTATGAGATGGGTGTACCTCAAACGGATATTCAGCCAAAACTTTCAGACCCATATTTTCTAAGATAGGCAGAATATCTGATAAAATAAGCGGTTGTTTTGGCGCATAAATTTTTAATGAAAATTGACGATTTGTTTCATTTGTTAATTGAAAATCAGTGGCAATTGATTCAGATCTAATCACCAAATCTAATTTTTGAATATCTTGAACTGTTTGATCTGCTGAATATGATTCCTGATATGAGATAGGAAAAGCATCACCATACCATTGCACAGTTTGTGCAATTTGATCATCGTCCTTTAGTTTACGGCTAAGGGCATCTTGTAATGTTTCTGCCCAACTACGTCCTGCGATCTGTAATTTATCTTCAATTTTTGTCACAAAATTTGCTGTTAATGTACCAATATCACCTTGGGGCTTTAATGCAAATAAAACACGCACCAGATGCGAGTCATCAATGGTGACAGTAAAATTGACAGCAGAAACATTTAATTCTTGTTCTAAAATTTTCTGAAAACGTAAGCGAAGACGCGTGTCAAAACGGTCACGTGGCACATAAATTAAACTGGTCATATAACGAGATGTTAAATCATTACGTAACAATAACGCGATGCGAGGCCGTTCTTGTAATTTCATAATGGCGATACAGGCTTTGTATAATTTACCATCATCCATTTGGAATAATTCATCACGTGGATATTTTTCAATGATATGACGAAGCGCACGAGCATCATGGCTATTATCACCAAATTCTGCACGAGCTATAATTTTCTTACTTTTCTGTCGCAAAAACGGTATACCACGTAAACTGCGTGAATAGGTTACTGATGTAAATAAACCTAATAAAATAAATAACCCAATCGTTTTACCGTTCTTATCAAATTGCTTAATCAAAACTAAATCTAATGGTACGCGGCGGTGTACAGTCGATTTGATAGATGATTTACTGATAATAACAGGAGCATTCAATGTTTCAAATGCCGTTTCAATAAAATGCAGATCATCATCTGTTAGAAATTCATTTTGGCGCGATTTTGATAAAAATCCGAGCCCTGATTCAGAGTGAACAACTAATTTGCGTTTTGAATTTTGTGTAAATGAGACACACCCAAGCAAAGTAAAATTATCATCATGAATATAGGAAATAAAATCACTATATTCATTTAAATCGTCTTGGCTAATATGGGGTGTGTGTTCGATCCCTTGCTTTGCTAAAGATACTGATTTTTTAATGTCTAACCAATTCTTTGTACCATCACGCACATCCTGCATAACCTTAGTGATATCACCTTGCAATTTTTGAATTTGAGCAGGAGTTAAACGACGCGTTAGTTCAATAAAGAAAAATGCAGTAGGATGGATAGAATTCTTTGAGTCTGTATAAATCTTTTTTTCATCTGCATATATGGTTGGGTGAACAGAGCTTTCAATCAAGTGCCCATGATCTGATAAACAGGCAATTATAGAATCAACAATAAATGCCATATCTGGACAAATAATTGAAATAATTGTGCGCGGATGTTCCCATCCATTTTGTTTTTTTGTAACATTCAAAACATGAATATCGATTTTAGAAAACGATGAGCGTTTTTGAAACAAATCAAATTGCCATGTAATTGCACTATCTAATAATGTTTTCGTTATATGCTTTATATCATCGGTTGATAAGCTAGCGCGAAATGCTGTATCAAATTGCTTGAAATTGTATATTTTTTTCTGAACTGAAGACATAAGGATACCATTTCGTTGTTTGAAATTGTTTTAGCATAAATTCCGCCATATCCATAGCCACTTTTATTGTTGCGAGTGCACAAATTTTTGTCCCATTCCTTTGGGGACAAGAATCGTAAATGTATTATTCATTTTATATGGCATCTCAAAAATCACATCATATTTACCACGAAACTCTTGCTCTTTGCTTGTGCGCAGGAAGGCAATACCATTTGGATATTTTTTAAACCATGCTGGTAAATCTTCGGGTAAAATTTGTTCAACAGGATGGTCAAGGCGCGCCATAAATCCCCATTCACCATGATAATTTCGTAAAAATGCCATGGGTCGCCCCTTATTCTGATTAATAATCTTTGCCATGGGGGTCAGGTCATAGTTTTTATAAAAACTTTTCTCCCCCTCAAGGTGCAAAACACCCATAAAAATTACCATCGATAACGCCATTGCCATTAGCTGGCGCAGAATCGGTTGATTGCGAACCAATATAAACAAACCGATCGCTAGCAAAGCGCCACCAACAGAATAAATGGCAGTGATACGTAAGAATACGTCATCCATGAGATGGCGATTAAATAACTCACTCATTTCAATGGCAAATAATTTTAAAATGGCAGGCACAGAAATGAGGAATGTAATAATTGCCGCTGGTAAAATGATATCACGTTTTTTTTCTAAAGCTTTATCATTCGAAATAAGCATTCCTATAAATACAAATACCCCGATTAAGCATGGGAAGAGATAATGGACTTGTTTTCCACTGATCAAACTAAAGCATACAAAAACTGGCACGACCCATATAAATAAAAATCTTAAAATGGTTGAATCGAGATATATCGATGTCTCTGGCCATCTGAGAATGTTGCGCCATAATTTAGGCATAAAAATCCAAGGGCATAAAAGTATGGGAAGTAGGGGTAGATACCACCATATAGGTCGCCCATGGTCGAATGAATTTTCAACGCGCCCGGCTGTCTGACCCCAGAAGATTTTATTAGCATATTCTTCCCCGCCTTGAAGAGCGGCAGGAATCGCCCATAATAATGCAATGCCAATGCCCCCTAAAATAGCAGTAAGAGTTAGGCCATACCATTTTGGATTTGAAATTAATTTGATTTCTCGCTGTGCCCAGAATGGATAAAATAAAATAGGAAAAATAATATTCAATAAGATTACAGGCCCTTTTGCCAATCCACCAAGGCCAATGCACAGAGCTAAGAATAATATATGTTTTATATTTCCTGTTTTCGCAAAATTCCAAATTGAGGCTAATGATAGAATGGTGAATACAGTGAGTAATAAATCGAACATAATTAAATTACTATAAATAAGTAACGGAAATGATCCTAATGTTAGAATCATCATCCAAGTTGGCGCGCGTTCATCACGTGGAAACAGACTTTTTGCTAGATACATATTGGCGCCAATTAATCCCATAAAAATAATATAAGGGACAGCTTGCGCAACGCCTTGGAGAGGGCCAAAAATAGA
>JBIICJ010000064.1:0-8942 GCA_044238965.1 Micavibrio sp.
TTTCGAGTTTTACTCTTTCCTTTTCAATGTCATCGGCGTTGCCAAAACCGTTTATAACAATATTAATACCAACTTTTGCAAAACCTTCCGCAATACCGAGTCCGATACCAGATGTTGATCCTGTAATAATGGCTGTTTTTCCCTTTAATGACATTTTAGGTCTCCCATAATATTTGTCTAAAATTTAAACATACAGAGAATTTGAATCACTGCTTATCAACAAATATAAATCAATATGTATATGTTTGATCTGAAGACTGTATGCCAAGAATTTTAAATAATCAATCCTCATTCATGTGATAAAATATGAGCTATGGTTGATATTACTTTCCAAATGTGAAGGCATAGGCTTCGAGCCCTGGTCTGTCGGCAACAATTTCAAGTAAACCATTTTTTACAGATGTTTGATCAATTAATTCATAAAGAGTATGTTCTTTAATTATTAGAACTCCATTAGTAATATCTTTCCCAGCAGATGAAGTAAGCGCTTCACCATTTAAGGTTAATTTTGCTGTGACAGGTTTGCCATCTTTTGTTCCAAGCACAAGAAATACTTTTCCAGCGGTGAAATTTAGCTGAAGTTTTGAGCCCGCTTGTTGCGATGTTATGCGTTCACTCTCTATGTGCCATTTCCCTGATAATGCCCAATGATCGGTGGGTAAGAATTTCGGAAAGTGAAAGAGGCCGCTACCTTTTACCAAGGGCTCGGAGCCCGCAAAAAATTTTGCGCGCGCCGTTCCTAAATATGTTTCGGGTGTTTGATTTCTGCTAACCGTAGATGCTGGCTCTGCATCTATGTCAGCATTTTTATCTAATCCCAATAAGTGGCGGATATTACTTTCAGTTTCTCTGTACTTGCCTTCACCGAAATGCGTATAGACAACTTTGCCTTCTTTATCGATCAAGTAATGGGCGGGCCAATAACGATTTTGATAGGCCGTCCATGTATCAAGTCTATTATCAATGGCAATCGGATACTCAATGTTATGCGCTTTGAGAGCATTCTTGACATTGTTAATATCTTTTTCGAATTCAAATTCAGGCGCATGCACACCAATAATCACAAGACCTTTGTCGCGATAGGTTCTATCCCACTTCGTGAGATAAGGAAGCGTTCGAATACAATTAATACAACTATATGTCCAGAAATCAATTAAGACGACCTTGCCTTTTAATTCCTTCATAGTGAGTGGGTTGCTATTCAACCATGATTGAATACCAACAAATTCTGGTGCGGTATATGGGCTTGGTAAAGGGTTATAAAGGCCAGATACTTCAGTTATTGGTGCAGCATCTTTTTTTGCAAAAAATGATTGTGCATCTGCGCCCGAAGCTATAAAGGCAACGGCTATTAAAATGAATACACCGAATGTTTTGCGCACGGTTTCGGCATGCCGTGTTAAAAATCCAAGTTTGTTCATAATTTTCCTTCCTGTAAGTGAAATAATAAGCATGGGGACACCTGCACCAAGTGCAAAAGATCCCACTAAAAATAATGCACTGATATCAGATTCTTGGCGGATGATTTGTATCAATACGGCGGCAAGAATAGGGCCAGCACAGGGTGTCCAAATCAATCCGATTAACATTCCAATTCCAACACCGCTAAAGAATCCTTCTTGTGCGTTTATAACCAATGTATTTCCCACATTGGCAAAACGTTGTGTTGCCTTACTAAAAACGGATGATAAGCGTTCCGATAAAAGGATAAAGCCAAAGAGAGCTAAAAATATTAAAGATCCATATTTGATGATGTCTAAATCAATACCCAATACAGACACAATAAAACGCGAGAACATCGCGAAAATTGTAAACGCCAGAACAAAGCCAACAATAATACCAAATGGTCTTTTCTTGCCGCCATTGACAGATGCGCCGAGCACAAGAGGGAGCACAGGTAAAATGCAAGGGCTGGCGATAAGGGCTAATCCTTCCAGAAAGGATAAACCAATTTCAATAGGGTTCATAATTATCTCATTTCGGTTTTAGATTAAAATTATTTTTGAGTGTCAAAATAGGCGCGCCATAAAACAAATTCCGACAACAAAGGTTATAAGAAGAATAAGGCCAAGTGCTTTTTGCATCACAGTGACGATCCCTTGGGAATAAATTTTAATGCAATGCCATTATTGCAATAGCGCAGGCCAGTTGGTCGTGGCCCATCTTCAAATACATGGCCATGATGACCGCCGCAACGTGCGCAATGATATTCTGTACGCGGCAAAATAAGTTTATAATCAGTTGTTGTTCCTAAATGATTGTCAATTGCATCAAAAAAACTTGGCCAACCCGTTCCTGAATCATATTTCTGTGATGATAAAAATAACGGTAAATCGCAGGCAACGCAGGCATAAGTTCCCTCACGTTTTTCTTTCAATAATTTACTGGTAAAGGGAGCTTCTGTACCCTCTTCGCGTAAAATATTATATTGTGCGGGTGACAATATACGTTTCCACTCTGCATTTGTTTTTGTTAATTTTTGAACTATTTCTGCAGCAAAACTATCGCTAATTCTTAGCATCGGTGCTAACACGGCTAAACCCAATCCGCTAACTGTTAATCTCATAAAATCTCTGCGTTTCATGTTATCTTTCATGCAAAAAGTGAATATAATATTGATAAATAATGATTATATATAACTGTACTAATATTCATTTTTAAACCTTCTTGTTACGCCAGTTTCCACGCGGGGCGCAGATAGTGACAAGTATATCCATTCGGGTAGCGTTCTAGATAATCCTGATGATATCCTTCAGCTATATAGAATTCGGATGCTGGTACAATTTCGGTTACAATTATTCCTGGCCATTTTTGTGATGCTGTCATTTCAACAATTAAACTTTCAGCTGTTTGTTTCTGCACGTCACTCAGATAGAATATGGCAGAGCGATATGACGGCCCAATATCATTGCCTTGACGGTTGGGCGTACAGGGATCGTGAATTTGAAAGAAAAATTCTAATAAAGAACGATACGATAATGTTTCACTATCAAAAATAATTTCAATTGCCTCGGCATGCCCCGTTGCAGTTGATTTGACAATTTCATAGGTGGGGTTTGGTACATTGCCGCCCGTATAGCCTACGGTGGTATCAATCACTCCGGGGAGTTTGCGAATTAAATCTTCCATACCCCAGAAACAACCACCAGCCAAAATTGCGCGCTCTCTCATCATAATATTTCTCCATATAAAATAATATATTCACTCTATCTACTATATCCACTATATACCTCAGCGACCACCTATAACTCTTTGTTGTTTCGTGATATTGAATGTTCTATGGTATGGTCTTCATAAATTATACTTATTCATTCGTAAGTTTTGTTGGTATGGTTACATCTAAAAATAAATACGCAGAGATTACGACTTTATTCCTTTCAGGATTAGACGGGGATCAGGCAGCGTATGGAAAATTTCTGGCAACCATAACTCCCATGTTACGCCGCATGGTGGGCAAAAAAGTTGCTCATTCTGAAGTCGAGGATGTCGTCCAAGAGATTAATATCCATTCACAAGGCGCGTCATACGTATGACGGGGAGAGGGCTATCATGCCGTGGCTATCGTCAATTGCTGGTTTCCGCATCATTGATCATATGCGCAAACATTATTCTCTTATGCGTCATCAAACCGTAGATATTGCCAATTACGAAAATATTTTGGCCGATGTAACCGAAGAGGATGAACAGACCGAATCCATAGATGGGTTATTGCAAGATGTGCCAGAGAAACATAAGAAAATTTTGACCATGATGCACATGGAAGGCTATACCGCTAAGGAAGTTGGTAAAGAGGTGGGGATGAGCGAATCTGCGGTAAAAGTCGCTGCGCATCGTGCGATAAAGAAAATTAGAGAGACGTTTGAAAGATGATGGATACAGATAATTTAATTGCAAACTTAAGTGCGCAGGCAAAGCCGACAAAAAAAATTCGAAAACCGTCTTATTGGGTGGTTCGTTTATTGGTGTTATTGGCAATTTATACGGTTGGTTGTCAATTATTTTTGGGTTTTAGAGCTGATTTAATGGTTCAGTTCGCGCGTCCATTATTTGTGCTTGAAATTTTATTATTGTCATTATTATTGCTATCCAGCACCTTTGCATCTGTATTGTCTATGTATCCTGACGCACATCAGAAACATCAATTTCTAAAAATACCATACGTTATATTTACGATTCTGGTTATGCTGATGGGTATACAGTTTTTTATGCCACTTGATACCCGCATGGTGATGTCATCGGCGGGATTGAATGGTGATCATGCTATGGAGTGTGCGATCTGCATTGCATCGATTGCCCTTATTCCATCGGCGTTGATATTTGCCTTGCTACGTCAAGGTGCAAGTGTGCGTCAATTACAAGCGGGATCATTTGCAGTCCTCGCGGCCAGCAGTATCGGTTGTTTAACCATTCGGTTATCAGAGGCAAATGATTCAATCATGCATCTTGTGCAATGGCACTATATCCCGACATTATTTTTTGCGGCATTGGGTGCAATGGCAGGAAAATGGCTCTTAAAATGGTAATGCAGAAATAAATAATTGCCCCATTTTTTATTGGGGTAAATTTAGCTAATTAAACTACGTTGGTTCACGTCTGGCGGTGACAATAATATCGTTTGAAAATGTTGTCGTTTGTGAACTGGGTATTCCCGCATCAATTCCGCCGCGCGGTACCAAAAAATATCCTATAAAACGGTAATCATCAAAATCGGCATTCGTAATATCTGTGATGACACGTCCCGCAAAATCAATGTTTGTGACATTCTGATTACCGTATTTGTGAGACCATGTCATATCATTATTCTGCCGTACCCAGTGATATTCATTTATTGTATTCTCGTCTGGATTTGCTTGACGCACAAAAAGGGCAATTCGATAATAATCTTTTCGGGATAAAAATTGTTGACCTGTAAATATTAATCCATCAATTTGTGCCCCTTCAATGGTGTGGCGAATAAAACTTTGATAAAGGGATGGGTCTTGTGAATTGATTTCAATCTTTGTGCTTGATCTATCGTAACGGTTACCAGGATTTACCCCATACTCTGGATTATTTCGGTCATTAACGGCATAGCCGTAACAATTTGCATTCTCTTGGAATCTTTCTGATTCAAAGATATCATTTAATTTCATAGTAAAATGCAATGCATTTAAATAATTAATTTTATAATTATAACTTAAATGTTGTGCGACATCATAAATTTCGAGGTTATTGCTTTTCATTACATGATTAAGGTCAGTTGCAATTGCTCGCATACGCTCAATCGGCTCATGTCCTTCACGGCGGAAGACGACTTTTGGTTGATCGTTATATATAAATCGATGCATGGCACGAAATTCTGTATTATAACGTTGGTAAAGACTTATTATCTGCTCATTGCTCATGGGGCCATTCCACAATTCGGGATTATATGGTTCGGCAGCAAGTAATGATGGATCAATATTGTTGTGCATGGGCGCGGCGAGAAAAAGGGCCGAGCAAGATAAGGCGGCGGCGCGCACAAAACGGTTTTTTAAAAAATTTAGGTTACGCATAAGGCGCACTATAATAAATTTATAACTCAATTTGCAAACTTTACGTATTCTACCTTTAGATAAATGTGGTAAATAAGGATATGCGCGATTTATTCCACCAAACACATGATTGGGGTGATGTGTTTCACGTCACAGTGACATCGCGCGCGTCATCAAACCGCGTAAAGATAACTTATAAAGATGACGGAACGCGCGATATTCGCGTTTATGTGACGGCGGTTCCTGAGTATGGGAAGGCGAATGAGGCGGTTTTGGGGTTGCTCGCGCAAGAAATGGGCGTGCCCAAACGGTCATTAACCATTACGCATGGTGAGGCGTGTAAGCATAAGACGATACGCGTTCTAAGCCATTGAAATATATGTGATTTTTTAATTTATTGACAAAATATATTTTATTAATTACATAACACTAATAAACCATAAATGATCAGAAACTATAAACAACTAATCAATGGCATTTCGTTCAGAATTCTTGCCTTTGGTTATACAAAACGATAGTTTCTTTTCCAATTTATGAAAAAGTTTAACACTGTGTATGTAAGGGGTATTTAATGACTCTGGTACTCAACAAAGCTTCTTTAGCTGAACTCGCAAAACGTAATGATATTTTGCTTCCACAATATGACCTTGATAAGGTTGAAACGGGAATCGTTCATTTCGGCCCCAGTAATTTTGCCAGAGCCCATTTAGCTGTTTTTGCCGATAATCTTTTGGCCCAAGGACACATGAATTGTGGTATCGTTGCCGTCAGCCCGAAAGTAAATCGAGCGCTTGATAGGGATGAATCTCCAACCATCACCCGCCAACGTATTTTAGCGGCGCAAGATTTCCTTTATTCCGTATTTGAAAAAGGTGAACACTCTGAATCTTTACGCGTAATTGGCAGCATTCGTGATCTTATTGTAGGTCCTGATAATGTTGAACGTGTCATTGATTTGATGGCGGCGCCATCAACCCATTTGGTGACGATGACGGTTACACAAAACGGATATTATTATTCCCCAGATCAGGGTATTGATTTCAATCACCCTGATGTATCCGCATCATTAAAAGATAGCCCGCGCATCACGGTTGATTATATTGTGCGTGCCCTCGAAAAACGTATGCAGACAGGCTTAGATTCTTTTGGTGTCATGTCACTCGACAATATAGAGAATAATAGCGACAAATTACGTTCAACTGTTTTGGCCTATGCGGCCATACGATCAAGAACCTTACGTGATTGGATTGCCAATAACACACCATTTTATAATACAATGGTTGATCGCATCGTTCCGAAATTGGATCAGGCTGTGAAGGATGAAATTGAATCTCGTTTTTCATTGCGTGATCAATGGCCATTAATGACAGAGTTAATGCCAAACCCTGCCTTAATTATTGAACAGAGAGCAGGACTCCCATCCTTGCGCATTCCGTTTCATGAAGCGGGGGCGATGTATGTTGAGCATGTTGCGCCGTTCGAGTTAGCAAAATTGAGATTATTAAATGGATTGCATATGGCGCTGGGTGTAACAGGCCGTCTGCGGGGTGAAACAGATGCAGATAAAGCCTTGAAAGATCCTTTCCTTCGTGACTTTGCAAAGAATTTTATGAAAGAGGCGGCGGGTACATTAAAACCTATCGATGGTTTTTGTTACGAAAGCTATGCGCAAGAATTATTGGCACGTGTTGAAAATCCACATTTACGTGATGCGCTTGCTCGTTTAGCGCGTAATGGAACAGAAAAAATTAAAACAAGATTTTTATCACCATTACATGATGCTTACGCACATGACTTGCCACGCGATCATATTGTTGAAGCCTTGGCATCATGGGTAAAATATGTATCAAAAGCCAACCCTGACCACAATGTGACGAAGGACATGCCACAAGGGTTTTATATTGAAGATTTAAAAGCGTATGAGACGGGCCTCGTTCCTTTATCAAAGAGTTTAAATGGTGATATTACACCGATATTAGCCTCTCCTATTTGGGAAGGTTTGGAAAATAATCCAGTATTTGTTGCTGAAATTGGTCAAGCCTATAAGAAAATATCGGGATATGCCCCGAACTAGAATTGACAAAAAGACCTATTCGAGCCACAAAATAGCATAATCTTTTTTATAAAAATAATGTGGCTCTGTTTTTTGAGAGCCAATGCTATTTTTAAACCCTGTTTTTAGGAGCAACCTCTCATGTCACAAGCCTCTCCGCGCGCGGATGTTAAGAATTCTGTTTCATTGTCGAATAAAAATCTATCACAATTGCCATCACAAATTCGTGCGCCTTCTTATGATCGTGAAGCATTAGCGGCAGGCATTTTACACATGAGCGTGGGCGGATTTCACCGTTCACACCAAGCCGTTTATATTGATCAATTTTTAAATAAATCACCATCAAATTGGATGATTGCTGGTGTTGGATTAATGCCGCAAGATTTAACAAACTTAAATCATTTAAGGGCGCAAGATGGTTTATATGCTGTTTTAGAACGTGCTCCTCAAAATGATGATGTGCGTGTTGTAGGTTCCATGAAAAATGTTATTCATGCACCCAGTGAAACCGAAACTGTTATTAATCAGATTGCCAACCAAGATATCAAAATTTTATCCTTAACCATCACTGAAAAAGGATATTATTATAATGAACATCGTGATTTAGATTTCAATCAACCGAATATTCAGCATGATGTGTCTTTACCAGCAGATCCTAAAACAGCCTATGGTTACATTATCAAAGGTTTGCAAAAACGCATTGCGAATAATGCAGGACCCTTCACCATTATGTGCTGTGATAATTTGCCAGGAAATGGACACATCACTGAACATTTACTCACTCAATTCATGCAAAAAGCGGCGCCTGAATTATTGCCATGGGTGAAACAAAATGTTTCATTCCCGAATGCAATGGTTGATCGCATTACACCAGTCACAACGCCAGTTATCCAAGAAATTTTGGAAGATAAATTTGGTGTGCGTGATGAATGGCCTGTTGTCTGCGAAGATTATATCCAATGGATTTTGGAAGATAAATTTATCGCAGGCCGTCCAGATTTTGAAACTGTTGGCGTGCAAATGGTATCAGATGTTGAGCCATACGAGAAAATGAAAGTGCGTTTATTAAATGGATCACATTCAGCGTTATCATATGTTTCATATTTGATGGGGTATCGCGCCGTTGATAAAGCGATGGCAGATCCATTGATTGTTGAATTTGTAAAGCGTTACATGGACCATGATATCACCCCAACTGTACCGCAAGTTCCGGGTATTGATTTAACGGCATATAAAGCAAAATTAATTGAACGTTTTGCCAATCCATCCATCAGTGATCAAGTTCAACGTTTGGCTGAGGACGGATCACAGAAAATACGTAACGCCATCGTACCGCCACTTGAATTCCAAATTGAAAATGGCGGGTCAATGAAATA
>JBIICJ010000065.1:0-8926 GCA_044238965.1 Micavibrio sp.
CGCGCCAACGGCCGACCATAATTGTTTTTTAACGTCTTGGGGAAAATCAGCGCCTGTATCACGACGAACCAAATCTTTATATTCGGCTACGATATCTTTCCATTCTGATGCGGTGATTTGCGTGTCCTCAGAATATCCGCGATCATGTTTAAACGCTTCTAAAATCGTTTCAAAATCATGATGAGATAGGTTTAATACAACCGATGCAAACATTTGAATGAAACGGCGGTAACTATCCCATGCGAAACGTTCATCTTTTGATTTTGTCGCAAGCCCAATAACGGTTTCATCATTCAATCCTAAATTCAAAACTGTATCCATCATGCCAGGCATCGATACACGCGCGCCAGAGCGCACAGACACAAGCAATGGATTTTGTGCATCACCAAATTTCATGTTCTGATTTTTTTCAACTGCGTTTAACGCGTGTTCAACCTGCGATACTAATTCATCTGGATATTGACGTTTGTGATCATAAAAATAAGTGCATACTTCGGTTGTGATGGTGAAACCTGCGGGCACAGGTAAACCCAGTGATGCCATGTCGGCTAAATTCGCGCCCTTGCCACCCAGCAGATTTTTTTGTGCGCGCGTGCCTTCGGTAAGATCGCCACCGAATGAGTAAACCCATTTTGTCATGTGTTAAGTCCCTAAAATAAAAAAACTTAAGAAAAAATTTAGATGAGTGACTTTACCATCATCAATGATAAATCGTCATCTAAAATGATGCGGTCGCCTCGGTTGCAAGTCACGCGGTCATAATTGACCCCCGCCCCGTCAGGCACGAAACCCAAATTCACGTATAATTGTTGAGCTTTGCCATAATCTGAATATAGCCCCACCCCGATACCGATCATGTCGAACCCTTCGGCAACTGCCATGGCTTCGATGGCATAAATTAACGCGGTGGCGATGCCGCGCCGTTGATAATCGCGGTCAACGCGCAAATCTTGAATTTCAGGAATATCCGCCGATTCAAATGGTTGATATTTCGGTGTGCGGTTGAAATGCGCATATCCCACTATTTTTTCATCCTCAATCCAGCCCAAAATCGTGCGCGAGCCTTCATTCTGTTGGTCAAAACAAATATGCCAATATTCGCTGTCTTTGGGGTCACCGTTTTTAACGGCTAATTTATTGAGTGTATCAATATGTTCTTTGTTGAGCGCGATGATCATGTTCGCTATGGTAGCAAATCATTGTTGTTAAAGGAAATGAAAATGACTGCTGAAAAAACCGCGCCAACCGCCCCCACCACTGTCGAAATGAAAGATATCGTTGCTTTGTGCAAACGCCGCGGCTTTATCTATCCCGCATCGGATATTTATGGCGGGATTAATGGGTTTTGGGATTATGGCCCGCTCGGCACCGAATTAAAAAATAATCTGCGTGATTTATGGTGGAAACGCATGGTGACATGCCCGCCCATCGGCCCTGATGGCACGCCCGTATCGATTGTTGGTTTAGATTCCGCGATTATTCAAAACCCGAAAGTATGGGTAGCATCTGGTCACGTGGGTGGATTTGCCGATCCGATGGTGGATTGTAAGGAAACAAAAATCCGTTACCGCGAAGATCATTTGCTTGTCTATATTCCTAAAGATAAATCCGAGCCATGGCTCGCCGCGCCCAAAGATGACGAAGATAACATCGCCGAAAAACGCGTGAAAAAATTTGGCAAAGGAAAATCAATCGGTAATTACGATATCGTTGAATTATCCAAATTATCATTCGCCGATGATTATCCAAAAATTATCGCGCCCGATGCATCAACGGCCGGCACATTAACCGAACCAAAACAATTTAATTTGTTGTTCGAAACAAAAATTGGTGCGGTCGCGAGTGATGATAATATCGCCTATTTACGTGGTGAAACGGCGCAAGGTATTTTTGTAAATTATAAAAATGTGCTCGATTCCATGCGCGTTAAAATTCCATTTGGAATTGCACAAATTGGGAAGGCATTCCGCAACGAAGTCAACCCGCGCAATTTCATTTTCCGTTCACGTGAATTTGAGCAAATGGAAATGGAATTTTTCTGTCATCCATCCGAAGCGTTAAAATGGTTTGATTTTTGGAAGACCGAACGCGCGCGTTTCTGGCAAGAATTAGGCCTATCAGCCGACAATATTTTAATGCGCGAACATGGTCAGGATGAATTGGTATTCTATTCCAAAGGGACATTTGATATTGAATATAAATTCCCGTTTACCGCGCCAAATTTTGGTGAATTAGAAGGCATCGCCTACCGCACCGATTATGATTTGACCCAGCACCAAGACCATTCGAAACAAAAATTGGAATATATTGATCCCGTCACCAATGAACGTTATTTGCCGCACGTGATTGAACCCGCGGCAGGTTTAACGCGCGGTGTATTAGCATTATTGTGCGAAGCCTATACAATCGACCCCAATCGTCCATCAGGCGTTTATTTAAATTTCCATCCCAAAGTTGCACCCATCAAGGCCGCCATTTTACCATTGATGGCGAAAGATGGTCACCCTGAGCTCGCGCAGAAAATTTATATGGATTTGCGCGAAGATTACGCGGTGGAAATCGATATCAAACAAAATATCGGTAAACGTTATGCACGTCAGGATGAAATCGGCACACCATTCTGCTTTACCATTGATAACCAGTCACTCGAAGATGGTACAGTAACCGTGCGTGAACGTAATACCATGGCACAGCAACGCATTGCGATGGACAGTATTCGCGCCTTTATGGCCGAAAAAATGCGTGTGGCTTAATTATTAATCGCTGCACCATCGCGCAGAATCACATCGGCCTCGTGCGTGTATGATCCATCATCATTATGGATCACTAATCCCGCGCATAATTTTAAAGGCGTTTGACGATCTTTGATTGCGCGAATAATCACGCGTTTTGATGGTTGTCCTGCACGCGACCAGATGGGAATAATTTCAATCGCGCCAAACTTTTTATGCAGAAACGATAAAATTCGATCGAGCCCGAACGTGGGAAAAATAATAGTGATACTACCGTTTGATTTCACCAAACGATGGGCAGCCTTTAACCAATCCTCGATCTCTGTTGTTTTTAATTCACGCGCCTGCGCCTTTAATGCGTTGGGTGACGATGTAAATTCCTCATCATCAAAAAATGGTGGGTTCATGATAATATGATCGGCAAATGGTTTACCGTTATTCGGATCAAAATCGTGTAAATCGGAGTGAATAAATGACACGCGTTCGGCGGCATCATTTAGTGCGATATTCTGCATCGCCAAATCATAATAAATTTGTTCAATTTCAACGCCAACATATGTGGCATCAGGCACGCGATACGCCACACAAAATAACGCGCCGCCAACCCCCGCCCCCAATTCGAGAACGATTTGCCCATGTTTTACAGGGCACGCGGCGGCGAGCATAACGGAATCAAATGACGTGCGAAACCCATGATCGGGTTGCAATAACCGCACTTTGTGATCTAAAACGTGAATTTCTTCGGGCATATGATATCAAGTCTTAAGACAGCATCTGGAAATTTTCAATCAATTTCTTTATAAAGGGTTCATGACCAATGCATCAGCAACCACAGATATGGCGGAATTTTCTCCGCTTCAGCATCTTGCCCACGCACTCGAAAATGATATGCGCGCTGTGAATGAATTGATTATTGATCGTATGCAATCAGATATTCCGCTTATCCCGCAACTTGCGAGCTACCTTATCGCCTCGGGCGGGAAACGCATTCGCCCGCTTTTGACTATCGCCGCTGCACGTTTGTTTGATGCGAACACAACACGCCCCTATCGTTTGGCGGCATCGGTTGAATTTATCCACACTGCTACATTGCTTCATGATGATGTCGTTGATGAAAGTGATCAACGCCGCGGCCAAGCATCCGCCAATGCCGTATTTGGTAACCAAGCATCCGTGTTGGTTGGTGATTTTTTATTTTCCCGTGCATTCGAATTAATGGTCGAAGATGGATCAATTGACGTGTTGCGCGTACTCTCACACGCATCCGCCGTGATCGCCGAGGGCGAAGTATTGCAATTATCATTACAAAATAATGTTGAGACAACGATTGACCAATATAACCAAGTGATCGGCGCAAAGACCGCCGCTTTATTTGCCGCCGCAACCGAAGTTGGCGCGATTGTGGCAAACCAAAATCATAAAATTCAATCACAATTGCGTGATTACGGTTATCATTTGGGCATGGCGTTTCAAATCGCCGATGACATGTTGGATTATGCAGGAACATCGGAATCAATGGGCAAAAATGCAGGTGATGATTTCAAAGAAGGGAAAATGAGTGCGCCTGTTATCTATGCACTTCAACAATTCAATGCCGATCAACGCCATCAATTCCTCACCCATTTTGGCAAAGGGAATATCGAATCCGCATTATTATCACAAAGCCTAAATCTTATTCGCACCACAAACGCGTTACAAAATTGCCATACGCAAGCCCAAGATCATATTACGCGCGCCAAAGCATCATTATCAACATTACAGCATAGCGATATGAAAGCAATTTTATGTGATGTGGCGGATTACGTACTGACGCGCAACAATTAATTATTTTGTTTTTAATTGTTGTAACACAGCAAATGGATTATCAGATGTTTTTGCCGCCGCTGAATAAACGCGTGGTTCATCATTACGCGGTGCGCGATCTTGTTTTTGTGATGGTTTGCGATCACGATTGTCACGGTCATCGCGCTTATTAAATTTGCCGTCTTTTTGACTCGCAAATTTCTTACCGCCAAATGATTTTTCATCATTTTCATTGCGTTTTTTGAACGGTGGTTTTTGTGCACCATCTTTATCATTCGTTGAAAATTCACGTGATGGTTTTTGTGCGCGTGGCCCAAACGCCGCACGCTCACGATGTGCCAACCCTTTGCGCAAATGAAACTCATCTAATTCTGGTTTTGGTTTTTGCGCGGGTGGTGTTGCTTCAGTTGCTTCGGCTACTTCTACCACTTCGCCTTCAGTAACAGGCGCAGGTTCAACCACTTCAGTAACAACTACTTCCTCAACAGGTTTTTCAATTTGTTTGTGACCCATCGCGGTTAAGATCGCATATAAATCGGCAATACCACATCCCATCCATTCCGCGAATGAATGTTGCGCACGGAATTTACCTTTATCGGCACTATCATACACTGCCGAAATCACACGATCGAGCATATCAATGCGAATGGCGCGATCAGCATAAATCGGATAACCAATGGAACGGTAGAAATCTGCATCCGCCGTGGCAACATCAATTTTTACAGATACCGCGCCATCACGTGGGCATGGCACTGGCAATGATAAATCATTTTGTAAACCCAACAATAACCCGCGTAATTTTACCGCTGCAGGTTTGTTTAGTTCAGGCAAGAATACCAAAATCGGACCTAATTTTACTTTTTTCTGGCGGATAGTTTTGCGTTGCTCTGTATCCAATGCCGTAATTGATTCTTCTAAATCCGCGCGTTTGGCAACACCCAAATTTTGGAAGAGATGAATAAAAATTTTATTGACGGATTCAGGAATATTTTCATCGTCCACCATAGCAAACAAAGGTTGCAACACGGTGTATAAATGAGCCTTTAACCAATTCGATATAAATGTTTTTGTATCATCGTTATTTTGATCATCGGGCAACATAAACTGCACTGCAGGTTGCAATAACGACTCGCCTTTGACAAGTTGCGCCACAGCCGACCCAGGCAATGGATTGCTGGCATCGGGTTGAAAATAAATTTGCCCGTCATCTTTTAACGTTAATTGTTTTGGCTGTGCATTCAAAATCATCTGATCTCTATAGCGAAAAAAGACATGCCTGTCTAATTGAAAAAAATCATTTAGGTCAAAATATACCCCAAAACAGCATTTAATCGCTTCATTCCCTCGGGAGTTGTGCGTAAATAATGCTGATTTGATACAATATATCCCTCATCCACCATGCGTTTTACCGCTTGTGATATGTGTAATTTTTCACAATCATCAGGTGATGTGCGGCTCAATTTATCCCATGAAATGCCCAATGATAAACGAAGCCCCATCATAACCATTTCTTCAAATGATTGATGGTCGGATAAAATTTCAAAATCATGTTGTCCATGACCACGATCTTCTGCTTGCCGAAGCCATATATCAGGCGCACGATGCCCACGTGTAGCGTGCCGAATATTATTTAATGTCAAACGCCCATGCGCCCCAGGGCCAATGCCGATATAATCATCGGATTGCCAGTAAATTAAGTTATGACGTGATTCCTCACCCGCGCGTGCATGATTTGATACTTCATATGCGGGCAATCCTGCGTTGTTTAAAATTTCTTGCGTGACATCATATAAATCTGCCGCCAAATCTTGATCTGGAATTTGAAATTCACCGCGCGCATATTGAACATGAAACGGTGTCGATTTTTCAATGGTTAATTGATAGAGCGATATATGCCCGACCGCCATATCTAATGCCTCTCTTAACTCATCGTGCCATGATGATATGGTTTGATGTGGACGAGCATAAATTAAATCAAAACTAAATCGATCAAATGTATTGCGCGCGATTGATATGGCTTCACGCGCCTGATCAACATCATGCGTGCGCCCCAAAAATTTTAAATCATCGGCGCGAAGTGATTGAATTCCTAATGACACACGATTAACCCCCGCCGCGCGAAAGCCAACGAATTTTTGTGCTTCGACCGATGTGGGGTTGGCTTCTAATGTAATTTCAACATGTGGTGAAACATTCAAATGTTTGTGGATAGATGATAAAACCGATGCAACGGTTTCGGGTGCCATCAATGATGGCGTGCCGCCACCAAAGAAAATGGTATCAACAGCCCGACCTTGGGTTAAATTTGCAAAATATTCAATTTCGCGATCATAGGCGCGCGCCCATTTTTGTTGATCAATTGTGGCATGAACATGTGAGTTAAAATCACAATAGGGACATTTCGATGCGCAAAACGGCCAATGAACATAAATGCCAAATGCCATTGATTATACCTTTAATTGATCAAGTAAATTGTGAAGCGCATTGGCACGATGTGAAAATTGTTTTTTCTGATCTGCGGTCATTTCACCAAATGTTTTATTCTGCCCATCGGGAATAAAAATCGGATCATATCCAAACCCGTTTACTCCGCGCGGAGATTGTGCGATAACACCATTCACGCGCCCTTCGGCAATAATTTCACGCCCGTGATCATCGATAAATACCAACACAGATACGAAATACGCACTACGGTCTGGTTTATCACCCAATTCATGATTGACGCGCGCCATAGCCGCATCAAAATTACGATCATCACCGCCATAATAAGCCGATTCAACACCTGGTTCGCCATTTAAACCATTGACGCATAGGCCGCTATCATCCGCCAATGCCGCCTGCCCCGTTTGCGCATAAATAAACCGCGCCTTTATCAAGGCATTCCCCACAAATGTACCCGCATCTTCGATAGGATCGGAAAGACCAAAATCTTTGGCAGTTTTTAATTCCATGCCCAATGGCGATAAATACCGCGAAAATTCGGCAATTTTTCCAACATTATGTGTGGCAAGAATTAATGTTTTAGGAAGCATTTTTTATTTAACCCAAACCCGCAATCACTTTATCTTGCGCGATTTTTAATTCATCGCACGCACCGCGCGCGAGTGATAATAGTTCAAGCAATTGATCTTGCGTAAACGGATCTTTTTCTGCTGTGCCTTGAATTTCAACGATACCGCCACGCCCTGTAATGACAAAATTTGCATCGGTTTCGGCGTTTGAATCCTCATCATAATCTAAATCAGTCACAGCGACGCCATTATAAATACCGCATGAAATAGCAGAGACAGAATCTTTCAGAGGCATTGTTTTGAGTACTTTATATTTCACCAAATGATGAAACGCGATATAGGCTGCAATGTACGCGCCCGTAATTGATGCGGTACGCGTACCGCCATCGGCCTGAATGACATCGCAATCGAGGCGGATTTGACGTTCGCCCATTTTTTCCAAATCAATCACCGCGCGAAGCGCACGACCGATTAAACGTTGAATTTCTTGTGTGCGCCCCGATTGTTTGCCCTTGGCGGCTTCGCGATCCATACGCTGCGATGTGGAACGGGGCAACATACCATATTCGGCGGTGATCCATCCCTTACCCGTATTTTTCATCCACCCTGGTACAAATTCTTCGATGGTGGCCGTACATAACACATGCGTGTCACCAAATTTGATCATGCATGATCCTTCGGCGTGTTTGGATATGTGCGGAATAATTTCAACCGCGCGCAATTGGTTATTTTGGCGACCCGATGGACGTGACATGGTATTAAGCTCCTAAAAAAATATGAGAATAAAATTTGAAACTTTGTAGCATATAATATATATTTTGCACCATGCTTTCCGACTTTAACCAACGAACGCGCGATATTTTTCGCTTAATTGTGGATGAATTCCTTGAAACGGGTGATCCCACGGGGTCGCGCACCCTCTCGCGCCGTTTGGAAGTATCGCTTTCACCCGCTACCATCCGTAATGTGATGGCCGATTTGGAAGATGCGGGTTTAATTTATTCCCCGCACACATCGGCAGGACGTTTGCCCACACAAACGGGTTTGCGTTTATATGTGGATGGTCTCATGCAAATCGGACAGTTATCAGCCGATGAACGCAATGCGATTGAAACCGAATGCATGGCAACGGGACATTCTGTTCAAGAAATTTATGAGAAAACGGGAAGTTTATTATCAGGTCTATCATCATGCCTGTCGGTTGTAATTTCACCGAAATTTAATAAACCGATCAAACAAATTCAGTTTGTACCATTGGAACCCACACGCGTATTGGTCATCATGGTGTTACAAGATGGTATTGTTGAAAACCGTATCATGTCAACATCAACGCCCGTTGATGCCATTGCATTAGAGCAAGCATCAAATTATTTAAATAAC
>JBIICJ010000010.1:0-33890 GCA_044238965.1 Micavibrio sp.
CGCGCGCACTCTGCCCACGAACCCAGCCGTATTTTCACTATTTTGACCCTTTTGTGGGGCTTTCGCCATTGTTACCGCCTCTTATCCCTCAATGTGCTTATACATATGTACTTATTATACCATATCTTAGATTACTAAAATTTTATTTAAATTTTGTTTAAATTTCATAAAATCGCCATAATTAATTCGTTCTACTTGGTGGGGTTGGCTGTTCTGGGGCTGTCACACCGCCGCCAGCGCCTGATGCACGCCCTGCCGCCTCAGCCTGCGCGGCAAAACGTGTGGCCACATCAATAGGCAAAGTAACTGTCTGACCCGCCGCCTTGGCCGCACCTTGACCCGCCTTCGCCAGATCATCCGTCAACATATAACCAGCACCACCTGTCAATTGAATGGTTGATTCAGCCTCAAATGCTGATTTATCAGAGAATGCACCAACATTCGATCCCATAAAGCGCATGATCGCATTCGGAATAAGGTCAATCAATTTGAATGAGGCAAGCGCCATAATGTAAACCAAAACGGCATACACAACGGTATAGAAAAATTGATCAATATCATTCGCCGTCGGTAAATTTACAACGTTCTGACCATTGGTATTTGTGGTTACTTGTTGATGACCTGCAACATTGTCTAATATCAAATCAAAAATCGAATCCAAAACAATTGCTTGCGCCGAGAACACCGCGATACCCGCCACCAATCCAAAGATCGTCATGATTGGCCTTAAGAATAATTCAAGCAAAATAAAATATCCATTTGCAGCCGCTTGCCCCGGAATACCATCACCATCAATCCGTAAATGCGCAAGCGCCCACAGAGGAATACAAACCATTGCTTCAAAAATACCTTTGACCCAACGGCCCACAGCAAAAAAGAAATACATAAAGGGCAACATTGGAATCACATAATATAATACAAACCCGACCGTGATACCGACCAAAGCAAAGGCCATAAACGCCCCAGCAAACGCATCAAATGCTGCGCCGAAATTTACATCATTACCCTTAACACGGAACATCGTATCAACGGTATTTCCCAAAACACCTGATAAACCCGACATGGCAAAGGAACTGCCCAAATAAAATATCGCGCGATCCATGATGCCGCGCCCCAAGGCTGACATTTTAGCCAGTGGATGTACCTCTTGGTTATCACGTAAATTAAATAATGCATCAGTGCCAAAAATTTTATTGATTAAGGCCGTAATCATATTTTGATTGTTGCGTCTGCGCGGGTCAGCGAACGCACTGCTTTCATCTAGATTATCTAATGTTTCACCTAAGAATGAGGCAATATCAGCGTCCGTATCACCTTGATCAAGTGATGAGCTGGAGAATAATTGCCCCAAATTCATATTGCCAGCTATATTCGGTGAAAATTGCGATACCGTATCACGACCAGGGTTGAACATATTTTTCAACATGCGGGAATGTTCCATCACCTTTGGATAACCGACAGGTTGTGGTGTTTGAATGGTGGTCGACATAATCGCACCATTAGTTTGTGCGACATCATTAAACCAAATGCCTGCACCGCCCCATCCACGTTCCAATATCTTCATATTGATCGGTTCTAAAATTGTCATCGACCCACGAATATTATTAACCGCTTGGTCAAATAAAGTTTTATACCGCGCATGAAATTTGACGCTGATTGCTTGTAACGCCGATGAATCAGGAAGGGTTACACTATTGGGTGTTATATGGTTTTGCGCTAATTTTTCACCGTAGCTGATAAGATCTGGGTTACTCCACATCTCCTTCATCATTGTGAAATAGATATCTTTAATCGCGTGCGTTCCTGCGCGCGTATAGAACGCTGTTGCAAGCATTACATGGCCGCAATATGGCCGCACATTACCCATGGCTTGATCATAGGTATCTTTTTTCTCACCATAAACAACATGAATATCAGCAACATTACCGATAAATTCCATCGCGCGGGCAAATGTTGTGACTTCTTCTGATTCTGCGGGTTTACCATCTTGCGGAAATTTAATCACATAAGCCTTAATCTTATCTTTTTTATCAGGATATTTAATTTCATAAATCGCGCGGCATGCTTGCACGAGGGTATAATATCTTAATTGCACATCAAGACGTTGATAGGTAGGGCGGGCAATTAATTCACGACTTGATAATCGATCAGAACTAATGCCCGTTGGTGTCATGTGCGTTTTTTCATTGAAAATGATCCATGCATTTGTCGCCAACGCCGAACCCCATTTTGCGATATGCAATGTAAAATGTTGCCCTGCGCTAAATCCATTTCCGAGTGGTACAAGTAATAAAATAGCGATGACTAATCGAATGGGTGCATAAAAATCAGCAAAACGTTTTCCAAAAGGTGTACCCGTTTGCGCCGATTCTAACAACAAGGCAATGATATAATAGAAAATGATAATGCCCGCGATACACAACATGCCATATGAGAAAAAGGCAAACATAGCCTGAAGCCCCACGCCAAAGGGCGTAATAGCCGCCGTATTTTGTGGCATATATTGTGACCCAAAAATACCGGGGACTTGAAATACCCGATCAAGCATTTGGAGAGCAATATCTTTTTGCGGATATGTTGTAATAAACATACCTTGAAACCAATTTGACGGTAACACACCAGATGCTGCGTGTGCTGCCTGGGTAAATAATAAAAACACCAACACAGCAACCATGGCGATAAATAACGTAACGCCCAGAACTAATGATCCATAAACAATGATTTGATCGATGTGTTGTATATCTGTTTTTAAATTTCGGCGGGCGGCGACAAATACATCACGAATACCAAATTTGCCCATATTGCCCGCAATAATATAAGGATGGCCCGTGGGTAATAACCGTGTCATCGTGAAAATAAGCGCGAGCAAATAGGCGATATAATGCGTGTTAAATGATAATTCTTTTAACCGTGGTAAAATTTGCGGTGTTAAAAGATAGGCGGCAATCATACGACGATTGATGGATGGGATCATGATGGACGACCTCCACCACTAGGCGGCGTTCCGCCACCAGTGCCGCCACCTGTATCGCCTATACCCAATATTGATTTTAACCAATCTGGAAGATATCTTTCAATTCCAGAGGGCTGTGCCGGTGGTTTTGTGGCCGCAGGTTGTTGTGGAGCAGCAGCAGCCTCACCACCAGTTGCAGGTTCAGCAGGCGCACCGGTATCACCCGTCGCTTCACCGCCACCAGTATTTCCACCAGCATTAGCGGCGCCAGCCCCATCAGCATTAGCAGCAGGACGATCTTGTGGTCGTGAAGGAGGAGGAGCGTTTCCTTGTCCTCCAGGCTCTGTGGGTGCGTTAACACCACCTGGAGTTGCTGGCCCAGGCACGCCACTATCATCAGCTCCTTGCGCGGGTTGACCCATGCGCATTAATCCCGCCGCCGTTTCACCTAAACCGGATGGCACTTCATAAGCTAAATCAACAACCTTACCGCCAATTTGATTACCATACATCACCGACGGCATTGCAATCCATGAACTGGTTTGATCAACATAATCATCGGCATTATCAGATGCACCAAATGTTTTGGTATCGGATAACCATTTCATGATTCCATCGGGAATGAGATCAATCATTTTAAAACTTCCCGTCGCAATCATATACACCATAATAATATACATGATCGTAAAAAAGAATTGATCAACGCGCGGACGATAATACGCCATACTTACAATATCACTGGAGGCCTGCGTGACGGGGTCATATCCTACCAAATTATTGGTAATCAAACCCCATGTAATATTTAAAATATAGGCTGACGCCGCAAATGCGCCCATTGCCCCCAACAATGAGAATACTGTTAATATGGGGCGTAGAAAAATTTCAAGAAGTAAGAAATATCCAGCTGAAGACGCTTTCGATGGTAACCCTTCACCCTCCATACGCATATGTGCAAGTGCCCATAACGGAACGCCAACCAACGCTTCAAAAATTGTTTTAACCCATCGCCCAACAGCAAAAAAGAAATGCATGAACGGCAACATAGGAAGAACATAGTAAAGCAAAACGCCTGCCGTCAGTGTAATCATAGCAAAGGTCATGAATATTCCAGAGACTGCTTTGGCAGCTCCTCCACCTGCACTGGCGAGAGCCCCCATTGCTTCACCGCCTGGCGTGGCACCCATAACTGATCCAAAGGCAGAAATAACACCACCTATAAATGAGCTACTGGTCGCGCTAAAGAAATTTAGCATTGTGCGATCTATCAATGCCTTGCCTAATGCGGATAATTGGGCAAGCGGGTGTACCGCTGAATTTTCACGGAAATTAAATATACTATCTGCACCAAATAGCATATCCATCAATCGCGTTAGAAAATTACCTGTTGAGGATATAGGCATATCTGTGGGACGTAACGATTCGTTTACAATAAGTGCATTACAAATTTGATAATAAATACCTGCCAAATCTCTCCCAAATGAACCGTCAACATTCACCACACCATCTGAGATTGATTGCGGATTAAATCGCTCACAACCTGATAAATTTAATTCGCTATCTTGTAGACGTCGTTGTTCTTGAATTTTTTCGAATATCAATGGATATTTTGTTACAGCTGGCAATCCATTAACAGTATTTATCAATTCGCCATTCATTTCGGCTACGTAACGGAACCAAAATCCTGCGCCGCCCCAACCATAACGAAGTAATGTAATGCGCTCGCGATCAGCCATCGCAAGTGGGTTTGGCAGACCTAAATCTTTATAATAAATACTGCCTTTCATACTGCTGCGATACTTGTTGGCCAAATCACATTTATCTTGGATATTTTTCTTACATGTATCAATTGCATTTTGTGCACCCATACGATTGCAAGAGGCTTCATATCCACGTGCGCGGCCACATTGCGAATCGAGATATTCCTGACCTTGTCCTGTTAAAAAATCATAACCATAGATAGCGGAGTTTGCGAATGATGGATTATAGACATCCAATTGTTTTTTATAAAATTTAGCGGGTAAAGGCTCATCACATTTACCAAAAACACTAACATCGACATTTGGTTGACTATTATCAAAGACATAATTATCTATTTGATCTAGATTACCATCTCCCGTACTATCACCTATATCGTATTTACATTCAGCGCCCCCCTTAAAAAGGGCATCCCACGCATTTCGGAAATTTGTATTGAGTACCAGATAACGGTCAAAACCAATCACAAAATCCTGGTGAATCTCTTTTTCTTTAATTAAATCAGGATTAGTGTCACCATCTTCAATAGAGACTAAAATTTTTAAAACAGCCGCTAAATATCTTTCACGAACAAAATCATTCTGTGGTAATTGAACAATATTTCCCGATGAGTCAGGTAATGATCCTGATATAGGAATAACAATTTCACCACATAATGGAATAACGCCGCCTGGGTACTGATTATTCTCTTTATATTTTTTATCATATACACCTACAACAAGCCGAATATCCTTTCCTCCCGATAACCTGAGAGCCTCTTGATAAACTTCAGAGATTTTTCCACCATATTCCTCTGGCCAAACTCTTCCCGGCGTATCATAGGAATTCGTACTGCGACGAAATTGTTTACTTAAAAGATCGAAAGCCTGTCCACCTGGCACCACATCTTCTGAAGGTAGCATAAAAATCTTAGGTGGTTGAGTCACTCCTATGGCAACAATTTCACCATTACCTGGATTTGATATCGATCCTTGATTTGCCTGCTCATATTTTAAATAAGCCTCATAAGATTGTGTTTTACGTGATGCTTCTATACACGCCCGAATTAAAAACAAATCTTTCATTAATCCCGATGCGTCGGGCGGCGTGGGTTTTGCAATTAATTCTGCATTCTCTAACCCCATGGGGTTGTCAACTTTGGAATTATAAATGGCCCATGCATTTGATGCCATGTTAGATCCGAATTTGGCGATATATAATGTCATCCATTGTGCCGAATTTAGGCCATATGATAATGGAATTAACATACCAATGGCGGCCACAATACGAATGGGTACAAACGCATTTTCAAAACGGCGGCCAAAAGGCGTACCCGTTACAGATGTTTCAACAACGATTTCAACGATGTAATATAAAAGGATGATGACAGCAACAACCAACATACCGTAACTGAAAAAGGAAAATAACGATAGCATTCCCCTTTGAAATGCCGTTGGCATTTGCGTGGTAGCTTCGGTAATAATTTTTGTATCAAATATACCTGGAATACCGAATGTACGATCCATCATCATGAAGGCAACATCTTCGCGCGGATTTGGATTTGAAAAAATCCCCGTAATTGATTGTGCAAAGACAGGCCCAACGGTTACATACATGATCAATGAGATGATATATAAAAATGCCAAAATAATACCAATGGTCACGGCAGAGAACACAACCACTTGGTCAATGCGGATCCATTCAAATTTTAGATTTTTATAAGCTTCACGGACAACAGCAATAACGCCATATGAGCCAATATTATTGACATGTAAGAAACGATGTTGGTTTGGTAATAAACGAAGGCCTGCAAAAATAAGCGCGACATAATATGCCAGCACGCGAAAACCCGAGAACAACACATCGCGCGCCCACGGCACAATACCGGGGAGCAAAAAGTAACGTAATGTCGATTTGGCGGTAATTTTACCCAAAACGCCAACCCTCTATAAAATGTTCTCAAAACGTCAAAAGCCTTGGAAAACCCTTAACCTTTTAATTCTACACGCCAATACATAAAATTTTATTTAAATTTTTCTTATATATAGATTACCACAGCTTAACTTTTCGGTCTATCTGAACTATTTTGAAGATAGAATTTCAAAAAATTAATCTTTCATTAAGGAATTGAGCATGAACCGCATATCCGTCGGCACAACAACCATCACCCATTTATCGGATGGTCAATTCACGTTGACCCGCGATTTATTCCCCGCAGCAGATAAAACAGTGTCAGAAAAATTGCCCGCGCAATTAAATGTATTTTACATTGAACAGGGCACACGCAAAATTTTGATTGATACGGGCGCCGCCAAAACATTCCAAGACACATTGGGTCATTTGCCCGAAGCGTTAACAGCGCAACATGTATCACCCGCAGATATCACCGATATTTTTGTGACGCATGGCCATTTAGATCATGTGGGCGGTTTGATTGATACGGCGGGCAATATAGTTTTCAAAAACGCACAAATTTCAATTCATGAACGTGAATTACAATTTTGGTTTGAGGATGAAATTTATAATTCCATCCCTGCCGAGAATAAGATTTATTTTGATATCGCGCGCAGATCATTAACGCCATATAAATTAAACGGTATGATCAAAACATTTAAACCAAATGCCGATATGGGCGGCGGGATTTTTGCCGTTGATTTACCAGGTCATACACCAGGCCATAGCGGATTTCGTATATCAGATGGCAATGATCAATTATTGATTTGGGGTGATATTGTGCATATACCATCGGTACAATTGGCGCACCCCACATGGCAAATGAATTTTGATGGTGATGCTGAACAAGGCATTCACACACGCACGAAAACATTAGCCGAAGTTGCGCATGATCATATTACCGTGACGGGAATGCATTTGCCTGCACCTGCCTTTGGTAACATTGAAACCATCGGTGCGGGATATAGATTTACGCCGCGCGGGTAAGCGGTTTATATTTAATACGTGTTGGTTGATCGGCGGCAATGCCCAAACGGCGTTTGCGATCAGCCTCATAGGCTTCATAATTTCCTTCAAACCATTCGACATGGCTATCGCCCTCGAACGCCAAAATATGCGTTGCTAAACGGTCAAGGAACCAACGATCGTGTGAGATAACGACAGCGCAACCCGCAAATGTTTCTAAGGCTTCTTCTAATGCCGATAATGTTTCGGTATCCAAATCATTTGTTGGTTCATCGAGTAATAATACATTCGCGCCTGATTTTAACATTTTTGCCAAATGCACACGGTTTCGTTCACCGCCTGATAATTGACCCAATTTTTTCTGTTGATCCGTGCCTTTGAAATTAAACGCACCAACATAGGCACGTGACGGCATGGTGATTTTACCAAGCTGTAAAATATCCAAACCATCCGAAATTTCTTCCCATACGGTTTTGGTGTCATCCAACGCATCGCGCGATTGATCGACATAGCCAAGCTTAACACTGTCAGCCACGCGGAAATCACCAGTATCTGGTTTTTCAACGCCCGTGATCATTTTAAACAATGTGGTTTTACCCGCGCCATTCGGGCCAATCACACCAACAATACCACCCGCAGGTAATTTGAATGATAAATCATCAATCAACAAACGATCGCCAAATGCCTTTGAAATATTATTGGCTTCGATCACGATATTGCCCAATTTTGGCGGCGCCGGAATAACAATTTGCGCGCGACCAACTGTATCGCGTTCTGATTCCGCCACCATTTCTTCATAAGCCGCGATACGCGATTTTGATTTTTTGCGGCGGCCTTCGGGTGTTTGGCGTATCCAGTCTAATTCGCGTGATAATGTTTTTTGACGCGCATCTTCTTGTTTTGACTCAAGCTCTAAACGTTTGGCTTTTTGCGTTAAATAGGCCGAATAATTACCTTCGTACGGAATGCCTTTGCCGCGATCAAGTTCCAAAATCCAACCCGTGACATTATCAAGGAAATAACGATCATGCGTAACCATCACAACTGTGCCTTTGAAATCAGCCAGTGTGCGCTGTAACCATGCAACCGATTCCGCATCCAAATGATTGGTAGGTTCATCGAGTAATAACAAATCAGGTTTTTCAAGGAGTAATCGGCACAAAGCCACACGGCGTTTTTCACCACCCGATAATTTTGTAACATCCGCATCACCAGGGGGACAACGAAGAGCATCAAGTGCAATTTCAATCGTGCGATCTAATTCCCATCCATCGGCAGCATCAATTTTTTCTTGTAGATCACCCATCTCGGTCATGAGCGCGTCAAAATCAGCGCCCTCTTCGGCCATCAATGCGCCAATTTCATTAAAACGTTCCACCATTTGTTTGACAGGCTTTAACGCTTCCATCACATTTTCGAGAACATTTTTAGTGGGATCAAGTTGTGGTTCTTGCGGTAAATATCCAACGCGTGCGCCCTGCGCCGCCCATGCTTCACCCGTGAATTCTTTATCAACGCCTGCCATAATGCGCAAAAGCGATGATTTCCCCGAACCATTTGGCCCCAGCACACCAATTTTTACGCCAGGCAAAAACGAAAGCGTAATACCGCTTAAGACAGTTTTTCCGCCTGGGTAAGCTTTACCCAAACCTTGCATCACATAAACATATTGATATGAGGCCATATTTCTTTATCCTTTTACTGCATTTTCTGCTTTGTTTTTGATGGCTCAGCTTATAGCATATCCCTATGACAAAACCAACCATTGCCCCTTCACAAAGTTCAATTATCGAAGCCAATCGCGACCGCACCACATTTTCAGGCCACGGTAAATCACGCGGCGCATCGGGATATATCGACCCCAACGATGTGGTTGAACCATATGAACATTTGGCAAAACGTGGGGATATGATGGCGATCACCGCCCCCGAAGATGGCTTTCCCGATTTTACCATCGGATGCGCATGGGATAACCGCCATGTTTTGGATAAATCATTTTTTGGAAAATTGTTAAAACGCACACATAAAACAAATGTCGATATGGATTTGGGATGTTTATTTGAATTGCAAGATGGACATGTCGGCGCACTGCAGGCATTTGGTAATTTATATGGCGCGCTTGACCGCCCGCCCTTTATTAAATTATCTGGCGATGACCGCACAGGCGACACCGAAGGTGATGATGAAATTTTAACCATATCAGGCATTCATTGGTCAAAAATCAAACGTATGTTGATTTATACTTATATCTATAGCGGCGCAGATGATTTTTTTGAGGTTAGACCACAAATACAAATTCGCATTCCTAACCAAACACCGATGTTAGTCACATTAGGCGCGAAACATATTGATACCGATATTTGCGCCATTGCGGGTTTGGAAAATGTGCGTAACGGGATTAAACTCATTAACCATACCGAATATTTCCACGGGCATTTAGAAATGGATCGGGCGTTCGGGTTTGGCCTTGAATGGGATGATGGGCAAAAAGATGGCGCACCCCCGCCCCATAAATCACGGAGTTAATCGAATAATTATGGATTTTAGGGGTCTATTAACAGTTCAGGCGTAATACTATACAATACAAAAAATAAGGATTCTACTCCCATGACTGACGTCAAAGTTACAAAATTAGCGCAACAAGTGATCGACGGTTCTGCCGATGATGCCCCCGCCTCGTTTCAGTTGAAACGTGGGGAGCAAGTCAATTTAATGAGGCTCGACCCCACATTGAAAAAAATCTTTATTGGCATCGGATGGGATGTGATCGGATTTGACACCGAAGCCCCCGATTTGGACGGATCTGTTTTCTTGCTCAACAAAGACAACAAAACCCGCACCGATCATGATTTTATTTTCTACAATAATTTAAAAAGCGAAGATGGCGCCGTCGAACATTCAGGCGATAACCGCACAGGTGCTGGCGAAGGCGATGATGAAACCATTACCATTGATCTAATGGCCTTAACATTCGATGTCACGCGCATTGCTTTTGTTGTATCAATTTATGATGCCTTAGTGCGTGAACATACATTTAAAAATGTGCGTAATTGTTTTATTCGCATTGTAAATGCCGAAACAAATATCGAATTGATGCGATTTAATTTGGACAAAGAATTTGAACAATCACCGAAAACTGCCGCTGTATTGGTGGGCACTTTAAACCGCGAAGGCCCGAATTGGCATTTTGATGGTTTAGGTGAAATGGAAGATGGTGGATTGCCAAAAATCGCTACGAATTACGGGATTGTTGTTGCACAATAATTTTACCTCAGAATCCTGCGCCTTTTTTCATGTCTAATAATTGACCTGGGCGTATGATAGGTGATTTCCCTGCCCCGCCACCACGTTGATCACCGTAACGGTCTTTGGCTTTCATTTCTTTTTCCATGATTTCATCAAAATCAGGCATTTGCCCACGCGCCAATTCATGGGTAATAGCACGAAATAAATTGCACGCCTTTTCTTCCCAGTTAAAAACTTTACCAACCCAATCCTCACTCTTAATGCGCAATCCCTTGATCGCCCATTTTTCTTCTTTAAACGGCGTTGCGATCAACCAAAATAATTGTTGTACGCCCGCGGAATCCGCAGACCCCATATCCGATTCATCATCTTCGACCAATTGGATCTCGGCCTCAACCTCGTCGCAATCTGGGCTCATGCGCACTTCGGCGCTACATGTTTTTCCACTCAAAGCATCCATAGTGGCAAACGGCCACGTTTCATAGGCCGATAACGTGTGCGGGACACCTAATTTTTCCATCAATTCGTGTAACGTTATGCGCATGGGTACAGTTTATCTCATTCTTTTCTCTATTTTAACAGAAAAATCATTTAATTTCTGCATTTTTCTGCCCATCTTGGAATGATATGACCACATTCTGCCCCGTTTTTGTTGAACTTGCCGTTGATATGACCGCGCCGTTTTCATCACGGATAAGCGCATACCCACGTTCTAAAACCCTTTTATGTGACAGCATATCAAGCATCCGGGCAAGGCCATTCAGGTCATTTGCCTTGCGTTCTAATGATGATGTTTTCAAATAAAGTTGGCGAGTGCTGATATTTATGATGCGCTCCTTCAGCATCGCAATAAAATGTTGTGGTTGCGGGATAGATAATTTGCCAATACGGATAGCGAGGCGATCTAAAAACCCGCCCGCCAAAAATTTTATTTGATCGGCGATATGATCGAGTCGTTGTGATTTTTGTAAAATCCAAGATGCGGGATCACCCAATAATTGTACCGCCCGCGATAATGTTTGCGCACGTGCTTGCATAAAAATTTGTGCCGATTGGCGTAAATGATCACTCGATGATTGTAATGCATTTAACACCGCTAATCGTGATGGCGTAGCCATTTCCGCCGCTGCCGTTGGGGTTGGCGCGCGGGCATCCGCCACATAATCAGACAAAGAAATATCGGTTTCATGCCCTACCGCCGATATAATCGGTATATCGCTGCGGGCAATGGCACGCACCACATTTTCCTCATTAAACGCCATTAAATCTTCGAATGATCCGCCACCACGCCCTACAATCAAAACATCAGGCTTATGATCATGTATCGCATTAAACCCATCAATCGCGGCGGAAATTTCGTGCGCTGCGCCATCACCCTGCACCTTGACGGGCCATAAAATAACATGACAGGGGAAACGATCTTCCACACGATGCAAAATATCCTTAATCACCGCACCAGTGGGCGATGTCACAACGCCAATGATTGATGGTGCGAATGGAATTGATTTTTTACGTGTCTCGTCAAACAAACCTTCAGCCATTAATTTTTTACGGCGATCCTCCAAAATTTTGAGTAATGCGCCTTCACCTGCGAGTTCAATCGTCTCCACCACCATTTGGTAATTTGATCGTGCGGGATAGGTTGTAATTTTGCCCGTGCAAATAACCTCTAATCCCTCCTCGGGGCGGATGGGTAATTTAGCAACTTGCGCGCGCCAACATACGATATTGATCAAACAATCGGCGTCTTTGAGGTCGGAATATAAATGCCCTGATGTATGAATTTTGACCTTTGACAATTCCCCACGTACACGCACGCGGGCAAACCCCTCTTCAATGTTGCGGCGCAAGGCAAGGGAGAGTTCAGTTACCGAAAATTCAGGAATATTTGAAGCCATATCTATTTCTGCCACAAAGACTGCTCCACAAAAAGCAAAAAAATAGGTATAATAAATTATGGCTTATACTTATTCGTCTGCGCATCTCCTCGATGAAACCACAACGGTTCAAGAATTATTAAATTATATCGATTGGGATGATGATATTCATCAACAAATCACCGCAAAGGCCAGAACATTAATCACATCTATTCGCGGGCAAAGCGCATCTTTGACAGAGGTTGAACAATTTCTGGCGCGATACCCGTTAACATCCCCGCAAGGCCTCGCATTGATGACCTTGGCGGAATCATTGCTCCGCATTCCTGATGCCGACACCGCCAATAAATTAATTCATGAAACGCTTGCACCCATTGATTGGAGTGCGCATGGCGGCGGTGATGATTTATTTGGCAAAACCATTCGCATGGCGCTTGGTACCGCACAAAAAATTTCATCATCTTCGTTTTTGGGCAATTTAGGTCAGGGCGCTTTGCGTGCATCTATATCGGCCATGGTCAAACATTTGGGATCACAATTTGTGATTGGTGAAACCATAAATGATGCCGTAAAGCACGCACGCGCATTAGAACAAAAACATTTTCGTATGTCGTATGATATGCTGGGCGAAGGTGCCCGTACCAATGAAGATGCCGCACGTTATTTTCAAAATTATAAACACGCCATTTCTGAATTAAACAAAACCAGCAATAAACAAACTCACCCCACGAAAAATGCGGGTATATCGGTAAAATTATCAGCTCTGCATCCGCGTTATCATTGGTCACAACGCGATGTATGTTTGCCCATTATGATCGCACGTGTGACAGAATTATGTATGGATGCTATGCGTGCCAATATTTGCGTGACCATCGATGCCGAGGAAGCCGATCGATTGGAATTATCGTTTGAGATTATCGAATCCATCATGGCCAATGAGAATTTGAAACCATGGCATGGATTAGGTATGGCGATTCAGGCCTATGATAAACGTTGTTTTTATGTGATTGATCATATCATCAGCATGACACGCGCACACACGCGCAAATTGCAAATTCGTTTGGTCAAAGGTGCGTATTGGGATACCGAAATTAAACGCGCGCAAGTGGCGGGTTTAAAAAATTATCCCGTCTTCACACGTAAAATAAATACCGATATTTCATACATCGCCTGCGCACAAAAATTATTATCGCACCCGCATGATATTTATCCGATGTTTGCGACACATAATGCTTATACTGCCGCATGCATCTTAACAATCGCGCCTGATGATGCCAATTACGAATTTCAACGTTTATACGGCATGGGAAATGTATTGGCAGATATTTTGCGCCACCAAGAAAACAAACAATTATCCGTCTATGCACCTGTGGGATCATACGAAGATTTATTGCCATACCTTGTGCGGCGCATGTTGGAAAATGGCGCTAACACATCATTTGTACAACAAATACGTGATGTTTCGACGCCAATTAATGATTTAATACATGACCCCATTTATGCCGCACGCACGATCACCAATCACAAACATGCATCGATTCCTTTGCCGCGTGATTTATATGGTGTACATCGATTAAATTCACATGGGATTGATTTATCACATTCTGAAACACGTGATAAATTCTTGTCAGAGATTGAGCAGGTAAAAATTGACTTAAATTCATCGCCTCAGATTTCAATTGATCAATTATTTTTAAACGCGCGCGCCGCACATGAGATATGGGATCGAACAGATTCAAATATCCGCGCAAATTATATACGCAGTATCGCCGATTTAATTGAACAAAATACACCCGCCTTTATTAAAATACTACAAACTGAAGGCAAGAAAACTATTTATGATGCGATTGCCGAAATACGCGAAACAATAGATTTCGCCCGTTATTACGCAACCGAGGGCGAAAAAATATTTGCGGCGGGCGGCACAATATTAACAGGCCCCACGGGCGAGGATAATATTTTATTATCCAAAGGGCGCGGTGTATTTGTAGCCATCAGCCCATGGAATTTTCCACTCGCGATTTTTGCGGGACAAATTTTTGCAGCCATGATGGCAGGAAATGCCGTGATCGCCAAACCGGCCGAACAAACGCCGCGTATCGCGGATGCTTTCATGAAGATTATCACTGATTCAAAATTGCCCAATAACGTTATTCAAATTATTCATGGCGATGGTGATATTGGCGCACAATTGGTTGGTCACAAATATGTCGATGGTGTTGTGTTCACAGGATCAACCCATGTTGCCAAGTTAATTGAACGAAGCCTCGCATCTAAAGATGGCGCGATCGTGCCTTTAATCGCCGAAACAGGCGGGCAAAACGCGATGATTGTTGATACAAGCGCGTTACATGAACATGTGGTTGATGATGTTTTACAATCGGCGTTTGGGTCAGCGGGGCAACGTTGTTCGGCGTTACGCGTTTTATATTTGCCGCATGAAAATACAGATAAAATTATTACAATGTTAAAAGGCGCATTGGATGTATGGCGTACGGGCGATCCCACAAATTGGGCGCATGATATGGGCGCATTGATTGACAATGATGCGCACGCCAAAATTAAATCACATTGTGATAAGCTTATTTCGCAAGGAAAATTAATTTATAAATCACCGATTGATCAAAATTTAAATACGCCTTATATACCCGCGCATATTTTTGAATTAAATTCGATTACTGAATTAGATGAGGAAATTTTTGGCCCTGTGTTGCATATTATTCGTTATGATCAAAAACAAATTGATCAAGTCATTCATGATATTAATGCAACCAATTATGGCCTAACATTTGGCGTTCATTCACGATTAAAAGAATTTCATCATTATCTGGCAACCCATATCAAAGCGGGGAATATATACGTCAATCGTTCGATGATTGGCGCAGTTGTGGGCGTACAACCATTTGGCGGGCGTGGATTATCGGGCACAGGGCCAAAGGCGGGCGGACCCCATTATCTGCACCGTTTCGCAACGGAACAGACAATTTCAATCAATACCACAGCGGCGGGCGGAAATTTAAAACTTTTAACCTTGCCCGATCAGAAAAATTGATTATAAATTTTATGCATGAACATATTATTGATCGGATCAGGCGGACGTGAACACGCCCTTGCATGGAAATTAAAACAATCACCCTTATGTGACAATTTATATTGCGTGCCAGGTAACGCAGGCATTGCCGACGTTGCCACATGTTTAAATGTATCGATGGATAATCATGATAAAATTTTATCCGCCGTGCGTGATTATAATATTGATTTTGTCATCGTTGGCCCCGAAGCACCATTAGTCGCAGGATTATCAAATAAACTTCGCGCGCAAAATATCCCCGTTTTTGGCCCCTCACAAGAGGCGGCGATTCTCGAAGGATCAAAGGGTTTTATGAAAGATTTATGCGCGAAATATAATATCCCGACCGCTGCCTATGCCCGTTTTTCATCATACGAACCTGCTCGCGCATATATGCACACCCAAGGCGCGCCGATAGTGATTAAACAAGATGGTTTGGCCGCAGGCAAAGGCGTTGTGGTTGCGATGACCATGAATGAGGCCGAGGCTGCATTATCAAACATGTTCGACGATAATAATCCCAACAATGCAGTTGTGATCGAAGAATTTATGGATGGCGAAGAGGTTAGTTATTTCGTATTAACCGATGGCACGCGCATGATTCCATTAACATCAGCGCAGGATCACAAACGTGCCTATGATGGTGACAAAGGTCCCAATACGGGCGGTATGGGCGCCTATTCCCCCGCACCAATTTTCACCAAAGAATTAGAGGAATATACATTACAAAATATTATTCAGCCCACAATTGATGGTATGAAAGCCGAAGGTCGTGAATTTGTAGGCGTATTATTTGCGGGTTTAATGATTGTAAAAGGTGTGCCCAAATTATTGGAATATAATGCCCGCTTTGGTGACCCAGAATGCCAAACCATTATGCGCCGTATGGATTCTGATTTGGTTGAATTATTATTTGCGATTGCTACAAAATCAGACAAAATTCCCGCACCGCACTTTGCCAATAATCATGCCGTGTGCGTTGTGATGGCGGCGAATGGATACCCGAATGCGTATGAGAAAAATACAGTGATTGAAAATTTGTTGAATGCACCAACAACCGATACAACAACCATTTTTCATGCAGGCACAGCGTTCAAAGACGGCAATGTGATTTCGATTGGTGGTCGTGTATTGGGCGTGACTTCGGTTGCGGATAATTTAAAAGAAGCCCAACAAAACGCCTATGATACCGTTGATCGCATCAAATGGGATGGTGGATTTTGCCGCCGTGACATTGGCTGGCGCGCGTTAAAATAATATTTTTATTTGGCACGTTTTTGTGCAAAAAAATCTTTTAAAATTTGTCCACATTCGTCGACAGACACACCTGTGATAATATTGCATTTGTGATGCAATTGCGGTGAAGCATTTAAATTTGGGCCTGACACCATGCCACCACTTTTAGGATCAAGCGCCCCAATCACCACGCGGCGGATGCGGGCAAAGGATAATGCCGATGCGCACATGGGGCATGGCTCTAACGTCACAAATAAATCATATTCAGGAATACGTTGTGTGTTTAACCGCGCACATAATTCACGTACCACCAAAATTTCGGCATGCGCCGTAGGGTCAGATAATTCAATAGTACGATTGCCCGCGCGCGCCACAATATCGCCCGTTTTTACATCAACCAACACGGCGCCAATCGGCACTTCGTCACGCAAAGCGGCTGATTTGGCCTCTAATAGTGCCTCATTCATGTAAAAATTATCTGAATTCATTGGTTTTTATTATCCGATTTCTGTGGTAAAAGCAAAAGATGAAACGAGAAATGGAAATTCCAGGCGAGAGAATCGCCAAATATATGGCCCGTGCGGGCACATGTTCACGCCGTGAAGCCGAACAATTAATCATCGAAGGGCGCGTGCGCGTGAATGGTGAAATTATTGATTCGCCCGCCACATTCGTCAGTGATGCCGATGATATCCGTATCGATTCAGGCAAAAAAATTAAAAAAGAAATTCCGCGTTTATTTATGTTTCATAAACCTGCAGGTTTATTAACCGCGACCAAAGATCCGCGCGGTCGCCCCACCATTTTTGATGTGATGCCGCGCACCATGCCGCGCGTGATCAGTGTTGGGCGTTTAGATATGAATACCGAAGGTTTAATTTTATTGACCAATGATGGGGAAATTAAACGTTATTTAGAATTGCCATCAACAGGATGGGTGCGTAAATATCGCGCGCGCGTTCACGGTACCGTAAATGTTGAACGATTAGAGCGTATGAAAAAAGGTATGACGGTCGATGGCATTAAATACGGCCCCGTTCATGCAAAATTAGAAAAGGCACAACAATCAGCTAATTCATGGGTACAGGTATCATTAACCGAAGGCAAAAACCGCGAAGTGCGCAATTTAATGAAAGCCATTCATTTGGATGTGAATAGATTGATCCGCACATCATATGGCCCATTCCAATTGGGGAAATTGCCGCGCGGCGCGATTGTTGAAATTCAAACCAAAGCGTTAAAAGAACAATTACCTAAAGAATTGCTTGAAAAAATTTTTAAATAGGAATGTCTTGATCCATGCGCATTACCAGTGGTGAATTTCGCGGGCGATTATTAGATACGCCCAAAGATAATGCCATTCGCCCCACATCGGATAAAATTCGTCACGCCATATTTAATGCTATTTTATCACGTATTGATATTGATGGTATCACTGTCATTGATGCGTGTTCAGGCACAGGGGCATTGGGTATTGAGTCATTATCGCATGGCGCAAAATGCGTTATTTTTATTGATAATAATCCATCACATTTAAATTTAGCAAAGATAAATGTCACAAAATTTGATGCACAAAATAAATGCCATTTTCTAAAATCAGATGTAACAAAAGTACCTGTGAAACCTGATCATATCGACGTAGCATCACTATTATTTCTTGATCCGCCTTATCGTCAGGATATTATTTTACCCGCATTACAGTCATTAAAAACAAACGGATGGATTGATGATGAAACATTATGCGTGATCGAGAGTGAAGTTGAATTATCGCCGTCATACATATGTGAATTTGATCGTTCTTATGGCGATACACGCATCACCATGTGTTACGGCAAGGATGTTCCGCCATGAGTTGGGTCGTTGGTATTTTTGGTTTCTTTATGGGGTTTGCAGGCGGGCAATATATGTTACTTCGCTGGCTAAAAGATAAAAGCCAAAGCGAGATTTTAAGCAATAAAGATCTGCGATACACTTATGGTTTATTTAATTGGGGAATGGCGATTTTGGGCTGTATCTCAGCCCTATGGATTTACCACCATTATTTTTAAAGTTTTAAAGCTGCTTTAGAAACGGCAACATGCGCCTTAAAACATTATCTTTATTGATGAAATGATGTTTTAAACCCGCCGCGATATGAAGACCCATTAATGCCATCATGCCATAGGCCATCAATTCATGTGTTTCTGAAATGGCTTCGCGTAAATCGCCCTTATTTGCCATTGTGGATAATACGGGCATATCTGGCCATGCAAATACACCAAAAATATCAATTGGTCCGCGTCCAGCAGCCGTCACCAAGGCCCATCCAGATAAAGGAATAGCCAATAATAAAATGTAAAATAAACCATGCGTAATCTTTACCGCATAAATTTCCCAAATTTTCATACCCGAAGGGAGGGCAGGCGGTGGATTGATAAATCTCCAGACAATCCGCGCCACTGTCAGCACAATCACCAACATCCCCAAAGCCTTATGAAACCCATATAATTGACCTTGAATTTCAGGGGCCCACATGTCTTTTTCCCCCATAACAAGGCCAACACCCAATTGCGCCAATATCATCAACGCAATAACCCAATGCAATAAAATTGCTGTTTTTGTGTAAGTTACGTTGGATGCCATGGATGATCCCCTTTTTTGATGAATATTACGAAATAAGTCTAATCCAAAAATCTTTGAAAAGGAAGCACTAGCGAGGAATCAATCTTTACGATATGATTTTGGTACATGCGCGCTTTATACCATCTATGGTTACATCCCTTTTCACGGAAAGTGAGAATTACTCTCACTGAAAAACAACTTGAATTTGATTTACGCCTTGAAAAAATATGGGAACGCCGTACCGAATTTTTATCAATGAATCCTGCGGGCGACGTCCCCGTTTTAATTGAGCCAGATGGTACAACTATCGCCAATTCCAGTGTTATTTGCGAATATTTAGAAGAAGTATATCCAGAAATAAATTTACTCGGGTTTGATCCTGTTCAAAAAGCCGAAACACGTCGTTTAATTGGATGGTTTGATACAAAATTTAACCGCGAAGTGACCGATAACTTAGTCGGTGAAAAATTGATGAAACGTATGCTGAAATTGGGCGAACCGCATGGACCATCTATCCGCGCAGGTCATGCCAATATTCATTACCATCTTGATTATATCGGGTACTTAACCGAAAAACGAAATTGGCTTGCAGGCGAAGATTTTTCACTTGCTGATATAACGGCAGCATCACATATTTCAGCAATCGATTATATTGGTGATGTGCCGTGGGATGAACACCAAGGCGCACGTGATTGGTATGCACGCGTGAAATCACGCCCCAGTTTTCAGGCATTATTGGCAGACCGCGTACCAGGATTTGTGCCATCAATTCACTATGAGAATGTTGATTTTTAACGTATATTTCCGACCATGAGTTCAGATTCCACCCCGCAAAAACGTTTATTCGCCTTTGGCTATGGTTACACCGCCGATTTCTTGGGGCGTACCTTATTAACAAGTAACACTTGGTCATTGGCGGGCACAACGCGTGACACACAAAAGCGTAGCGCTCTGCGGGCGCGGGGTATTGATGCTTATTTATTTACCGAAGAAAAACCATTGGGCGATCCACTAGCAATGTTAGATGGTGTCACTCATATTCTTATTTCAACACCGCCCGATAAAGAAGGTGATGTTGTATACCGCCTGCACGGTGATGATTTACGACGCATCCCAACATTAAAATGGATCGGGTATTTATCAACCACCAGTGTTTATGGTGATCGTGATGGACAATTTGTGGATGAAACCGCAGAATTACGCCCGACATCCATTCGCGGGTCACGACGCGTGCGCGCCGAAAATGATTGGCGCAATTTTGAACAAGAATCGGGCATTCCCGTTGATATATTCCGTATGGCTGGCATCTATGGCCCTGGACGCTCGGCTCTCGATTCTGTGCGCGCAGGCATTAAACGCCGTATTTTAAAGGCGGGTCATAAATTTTCCCGTGTGCATGTGAACGACGTAGTTGAAGTATTGATGAAGACACTCGCATTACCCTCATCGCATAAAGGTGCCATTTATAATATTGCCGATGATGAGGCCGCACCCAGCCACGAAGTGATCGCTTATGCATGTCGTTTACTGAACCAAGATCCACCACCGCTCGTGCCGTTCGAAGAAGCAAATTTAGCACCGATTACCCTAAGTTTCTATTCTGATAACAAACAAATCAAAAACGAAAAAATCAAAAATGATTTAAATGTTACTCTATCGTATCCTAATTACCGCGTTGGATTAGAAGCTTGCCTTGCTGAAGAAAAATTATATGAGGAGAAAAAAATAGATCCGCCATGGGTTTTACAATTAAATCCTGACGCAGGGTCAATTTTTTAATTATTCACTTTTACATTCAAGCGGAATTTGAAACGTCACAATTGTACCAACGCCAACAGTTGATTCAATTGTTAAATGACCGCCATGAAGCTCGATCAATTCCTTGGTGATCGCCAATCCCAACCCTGATCCTTCATGGTTACGTGTAAAGTGATTGGCTGCTTGCTCAAAAGGTTCGGTTACATATCGTAATTTGCTGGGCGGGATACCAATTCCTGTGTCTTGAATGCGTACCAAAATACTCTCACCATCGCAATGTTGTGACAAACGTACCTCGCCACCTGGTTCAGTAAATTTCACCGCATTTGATAAAATATTTAACACAACTTGCATAACGGCGCGACGATCACCCGTGACATCCAAATCTTGATCTTCAGGAATTTCAGAAATAATTTTAACCTGCGCATCAAGCGCGCGCCCTTCGATCATATGTGCCGCCAAACGAAGCACTTTCATCATATTAAATGTTTCAACATCTAATTGATATTTGCCCGCTTCGATTTTCGACATATCCAAAATATCAGTAATTAAATCAAGCAAATGTTCGCCGCTCTCACGGATACCTGTGATATAATCGAGATATTTTTCGGTACCAATCGGCCCTAATAATTGGCGCTGGATCATCTCCGAAAAGCCAATAATTGCATTTAATGGCGTGCGTAATTCATGACTCATATTTGCCAAAAATTGTGATTTGGCGGCATAAGCACGTTCAGCCGATTCTTTGGCTTCACGCAATTCGCGCTCATGTTGTGTACGTTCGGTCACATCTTGCATAATACCAAACAGAGATGTCACTTCACCTTCGGAATCAAATTCACAGCGACCTTGTAATTGGATAAACCGCGCCTGCCCATTTGGTCGCATCACACGGAATTCCATGTCATAATTTTTTTGTTCGATCATCGCGCGTTGAAACGCTTGTGCCATGCGCCCGACATCGCGACGGTGAAGCATAGAATTCACGCTGTCGATGGTGGGTTTAAAGTCATCTTTGGTAACGCCAAAAATACGATAAATTTCATCGGAAAAGAATATGTCTTGTTCGCCAACGCGCCAGATCCAATGCCCCATACGGCCCAGACGTTGCGCTTCGGATAATTGCTGTTGCCCGCGCAACATTTGTTCCTCGGAACGCTTGGCATCGGTTAAATCACGGCAAATCGCATAGATATTTTGTTCATCGCGCTTCATGCGCCATTCGAGCCAATGAATATTTTGATCACGCGCCATGACGCGGCATTCAAAAGCAATGACCTGACCCGATGATGTTTCACCTTGTACCAAAGATTTAAACGTAGGGCGAATATGCCCCCGATCATCAGGATGAACTAAATCAATAAAGGTAAAATCAGATAAATCAGCCATGGTATAATCCATGGTTAATGTAAATGTTTCATTTACATCAATGATATTACCCTGACGATCCATCATCACCATTAAATCATGCGACATATTGGCGAATAAATCAGCGCGTGATGATAATGGTGATTGCGAAGATATTGATGGAGTTATTTTTAAATTATTTGATATGATTGATGTTTGTTCTAAGAAAACCTGAACATCAAAAGATTTTGACTTTGACGTTTTAGACGTTGGCTCAACTGTTGATATCATCAACACAGATCGATTTTGATCAATCACCATATGATCAAATTGTAATGATATCACCGCGCCATTTATACGTACATCATGTGTACCATCCACAATAGATGATACAAATGGGTTTGCTCGTGCCGCCACACCAAAACTGGGGCGATCATGTATAGCTTCATCAGGATCGATAAAATTGATGATTGATTGAAGATCTTTGCCTTTAAATTCTGACCACTCTGGCGTTGTTTGAATGATAATACCGCCTTGATCAACGGCCATGCGGGATTGATTAGCAATTTTTTCAGCGCGGTTTGAGATTCGAACTTTGGCTTTGGTTGTTTTATTTTGTGGTTTTTTAACAACCTTATTCGTTGTCTTGTTCTTACTTGTCTTTTTTGTGGGCACGCTTGGCGCACGTGATTTTTTCACGGTCGAATTCTTCTTAGCGGTGGTGCGTGCATGTGGCATGAAACGTATTTTGGGGTGGGTGATTCGAATCAAGTTATCCACTTATATTACATATACTAGTGAAAAACGAATAGTAAAAAAACGTAAAGCCCATCAAAAATAAGAAAACGGCCGATCCAGTTTCCTCGATCGGCCGCTTTTTAAAATACAAATCAATTAATTTTTATATTTAACGCCACAACCATATGGTTTGGTTGATGCGGTTTGAACAGGCTTGCCTGCTTTGATATCAGCCAAGGCCGCGGCAACATAGTTTTTTGCGCCTTTGATTGTATCGGGGCTAAAGCTATCGTTATCATCAATAGCGCCTGCGTATACCAATGTACCTTTGGCATCAACGATAAACATATGTGGTGTTGTTTTCGCGCCGTATAATTTACCAATCTCACCTGATGGGTCTAAAATGCGCGCGGTTGGCGCGGATTTTTGTTCGGTCATATAGGCGTTAGCTTCAGCGCCTGTCATGTAACCTTCTTTACCATCAGCGCTTGATGAAACCGACAACCATACTACGCCGTCCTTTGTCGCATCGGCTTGTAATTTTTGCATATTCCCTGAACCATAATGTTTTACCACGAATGGGCATTCAGGGTTGGTCCATTCTAAGACAACAGTTTTGCCTTTGAAATCAGACAATTTGTGTGTTTTACCATTTGAATCTGTGCCTGTGAAATCAGGTGCAGGTTGGCCAACAACAGCGCCTTCCGCTTTTGCTGATGATAATGGCGCGGCCATCACAGCCATCACAGCCATCATTGCAATGAATAATTTCATGATAAAGTCTCCCGTCGGGGTTTAGGGTTAAATCGTTCGCGTTTATGAACTCTTATTACTTAGATTCTAAAGCATCCTTTATCAAGCCCACAGACAATAATTGCGGCAGGATTTTGGGTGCAGGGCGTTCTTTGGTGATTACATCACGCGGTGGATAATAGACATAAAGAGGAACGCCATTTCGTCCAAATGATGCAAGATATGCGGTAATCTCAGGATTCTGATTTGTCCAATCACCAACGATATATTTCACATTTTTTGATTTAAATAATCCCATGGTTTCGGGTTTGACTAATGCCACTTGCTCATTAATTTTACATGTAATGCACCATGATGCGGTCATGTTGATAAATACGGCGTTATCACCCGCTAATGCATCGTCCAATATTTGTTTGGTATAAGGAATAGAATCGCCATGCAATAATGATGAATCGATCACATTATTATTCGATGATATTTTCGTGACAATGTGTTGTGAAAATAATGGCGTAAAGGCAAACGCCAATGCTAAAAACGCGGTTAGCATGGACAAAATTTTGATCCATAATGTTTGCCCCGATTGACGCCAAAGCCATATCGCCATCACGATACCGATCGCGCCAATTAACCCCGCAAATAAATGCGTGATGGATGTGATTTGTTGTGCAAACACCCATAACAACCATGCCGCCGATGCAAACATAGGGAATGCCAAAAATTCTTTGAATGTCACCATCCAATGACCTGGTTTTGGTAATAATTTACGAAGCGGTGGGAACACACATAACGCCAAGTACGGCAAGGCCAAACCAAAACCCAGCGCGATAAAAATTGCCATCGCGATAAGAGGTGGTTGTACGAGCGCAAAGCCCAAAGCTGCGCCCATAAAGGGTGCCGTGCATGGCGTTGCCACCAAAGTTGCCAGCACGCCCGTAAAGAAAGATCCGCTCGCGCCATGGTGATTGGTTAGGTTTTGACCAGCCGATGTAAAGCGACCTGTAATTTCAAAATAACCTGATAAATTTAATCCGATCAGTAATAATAGATATGAAAGTACCAACACAACAGCTGGATTTTGCAATTGGAATCCCCAGCCGATTTCCGCGCCCGCATGTTGCAACCCAATTAACAAACCCGCAATCAATAAAAATGAAACCAAAACACCCGCCGTGTATAACAAACCATGCGATACGGCGTGCGATTGTTCTTTATCTGATAATTTGATCAGGCTTAAGGCCTTCATGGATAAAATCGGAAATACGCACGGCATCAGGTTTAAAATGATCCCACCAAGCAATGCAAAAAAAAGTGCCGACCAAATTGTCGGCATATCTTTGGGCGATGATGGTGATGCATCCGTCGCCTTATCACCCCCTTCATTAAATAGTGCGACGGGCGGCGTCACCGCATTTTGCGGGAGAGGAATAGAGATTTCATACCCTGTGCGCACACCATATTTATCAATTAATACCAATACGCCATCGAGTGATTTGATTTCAGATAAAGCGCGCGTATCACGGCTCATGCGTAGATTAAATCCATCATTGGTTTTGGTGAATTCCTGTGCATTCGCATATAAAATGATGCCCCACTCATAGGGAAAAAATTCCGCCGATGTTGCGTTTGCTGCCACATCCTTGATGCCGTTAAATGATAATGTAATCGTCCCATCACCTTCTTCAAGCGTACCATTCCATGATACTTTTTTCGGCAATAGTGATTGCGTCACGGCAAAGATTTCGGTAGTTCTTTTCGTAACACCTTGAACGACCTGGCCTTCACGCGCAACAGGTAATGACAATGTGATCTCTTGCATCTCAGGCACACATACATCTTTACACACCAACCATTCTACACGTGCTTTTACGTCCACTGTATCACCCTTAATAATCGGCGGTGCTGTGATGTCTGTTAAAAACAAAGCTTGTTTGCTATAGCCATAATTTAGTAACGGGCCAAAAGGGATACGTGTCGGCGATGTGAATTGTAACTCCCCCCCTTCAAATCCTTCGGGTAAAGTCCATTTGACGCGAGTGGCTTCGCCTGAATCACCTGGATTTTTCCAATAAGTATGCCATTCATCGGCAATATTTTGTTCCACCACCAATCGCAATCTCTGCCCAGGCGTAATGTGGGAATCCTCGGGATATAAATTCACGGATACGTAACGCGCCACGCCATCTTTGACGATTTTTTCACTGCCTTCGGCCTTTACCGCAAAGGGCATAAAGACGACAAAGGCCAAAACAGACAATAACATGGTAATTTTTTGCATAGGACTTCCCTTGAGAGATTTTGATTCCGTGGTAATATTGCGCGATTATTTTTAAAATAGTGTGTTTTACCCGTTGTTTCAACCGAGGAAATTATGAGCGATACCCCTTTATGGTCACCTTCCGCCGCTGGCGATACAATTTTGGCAAAATTTATGTCCTATGTCGCTGTACAAACGGGCATAACATACGACAATTATCATGATTTATGGGCATGGTCGGTACGCGATGTGGGCACGTTCTGGTCATTAGTATGGGATTTTACGGGCGTCATGGGCGATAAGGGCAATATGCCAGTTGCTTTGGCGCCGCATATGAAAGATACAAAATTCTTTCCTGAGGCAAGATTAAATTGGGCTGAAAATTTATTGCGTCGCCGTGATGATGATATTGCCATTATTTCGCGTGCCGAGAAAAAAGACGAAATGCAAATTTCGTTTCATGATCTCGCAATGCGCGTGGCACAACTGCAAACATTTTTAAAACAGAATGGTATACAAAAAGGCGACCGCGTCGCAGGATATATGCCCAATATTACCGAAACCATTATTGGTGCCCTTGCCGCCGCATCCATTGGTGCGATTTGGTCATCGGCATCACCTGATTTTGGTGTGCAAGGTGTTATTGATCGTTTTGGCCAGATTGAACCAAAAATTTTAATCACAACCGATGGGTATTTTTACAGTGGTAAAACAATCGATAATATACAAAAATTAAAAGAGATCATTCCCCTGATCCCCAGCATTCAAAAAACAATTTTAATCCCACTTATTAATGATAATCCCCCCATGCATGAATTACCGAATTGCACCGCGTGGAGTGATATTTTAAATATCAACGCGACCGCACCATCATTTGAACGCGTTGAATTTAATCACCCGTTATTCATTATGTTTTCATCGGGCACAACAGGCATTCCGAAATGTATTGTACATGGTCATGGCGGCACATTGTTGCAACATATCAAAGAACATCAATTACAATGCGACATTAAACCCAATGACCGCGTATTTTATTTCACCACATGTGGATGGATGATGTGGAATTGGCAGATCTCGGCGCTTGCCTCGGGCGCATCATTAATTTTATATGATGGATCACCTTTCTTTCCCAAGGCAGATGTCTTGTGGGAGTATACATCACGTCACAAAGCCACATTATTCGGCACAGGCGCGAAATATATTGATGCCTTAAAGGCACATAATATTCGCCCATGTGATAAATTTGATTTATCATCATTGCGCACCATTACATCAACGGGATCACCTTTGGTGCATGAAAGTTTTGATTACGTGTATGATGCCATCAAACATGATGTACATTTAGCATCGATTTCTGGCGGCACCGATATCGTTTCATGCTTTGTCATTGGTAACCCCATATCCCCCGTTTATCGCGGTGAAATTCAGGGTGCAGGTTTAGGATATGATATTGCCGTTTATGATGATAACGCGCATATAATGTCACATGGATCAGGTGAAATGGTCTGTAAAATGCCATTTCCATCAATGCCCACCATGTTTTGGAATGATGCAGACGGATCAAAATATTTCAAAGCCTATTTTGATCGATTTGATAATGTGTGGTGCCATGGTGATTGGATTGAACGCACGGCACATGATGGTTTCATCATTCATGGCCGATCAGATACAACATTAAACCCAGGCGGCGTGCGTATTGGCACCGCCGAAATTTATCGTCAAGTCGAGCAAATTCCTGAAGTTTTGGAATCAATCGCCGTGGGGCAAATGTTCCAAGGTGATGAACGCGTCATTTTATTCGTAAGGTTAAAAGATGGCTTCACATTAAATGAAGACATTAAAACCCGTCTGAAAAACCAAATTAAAACAGGTGCCAGCCCCCGCCATGTGCCTGCCAAGATTATTGAGATTGCCGATATTCCCCGCACCAAGAGCAATAAAATCGTGGAATTAGCGGTCAAAGAGGTCATCCATAACCGCCCCGTCAAAAACGTGGAATCACTCGCGAACCCCGAAGCGTTAGATTTATACAAAGATTTGATTGATTTGGCGGGTTAAGATTTTTTTGATTTTTTGATTTTTTTACTTGAATCAGGTTTTAAAATCAGGTCATATGGTTTTTATGAATACATCGTCTCTCTTTTTTGTAATCGCATGTGCAGCGGCAATCGCCGCGGGTAACGCCCGCTAAAACCCCCTTGTGGCCTTTGCCACGCCTCACCCTTACCGTTGCCACCATTAAAAAAACAGAGAAACCCCTATGTTAATGCCCGTCCAGAATCATCAAATGTCCCCTCGTAAAAACGATTTTCGCGCTTGTCTAAATAAAATTTCGCCCAACATCGCGGCAGAGCTGCTTCGTTACGGTAGATCAAAATCAGATGTCATCACATTGGCTCAGGGCGAAAACGACGCACCCACACCACAATTTATCCGTGATGCCGCCACCAAAGCCATTCAAGATGGAAAAACTTTTTATGGACAGCCATTGGGTAATCCCGAACTTCGCCAAGAAATTTCAAATTACTATTCACGTATTTATGACTTAAACATTCCAACATCACGTATTTTTGTAACATCATCTGGTACCACCGCTGTTCACATGGCGTTGCAATCGATCATTGATGAAGGCGATGAGGTGGTCGCTGTTACACCTATTTGGAAAAATTTGATCGGTATCATTGAAATGGCAGGCGGAAAATTAAACGAAGTCTGCATGACCAATTCCGATCACGGTTGGGCGTTAGATTTAAATAAATTATTTGATGCTGTGACACCGCGCACCAAGGCGATTTTATTGGTCACCCCCTCAAACCCAACAGGATGGGTGATGCCCGCCGAGCAAATTAAGCAAGTGATGGAGTTTGCCCGCGAACGTGATATCTGGATCGTCAGTGATGAAATTTATTCCCGCGGTGCGTATGGAACAATGCGTGCGCCCAGCTTTCTGGATGTATCGGAACCCGATGATAAATTATATATTATCAATAGTTTTTCGAAAAATTATTCCATGACAGGATGGCGTTTGGGATGGTTAGTGGGGCCCGCATCAGCCGAGACAAAAATTTATGATATGGCATTGTATGAATATATGTGCCCTGCCGATTTTACCCAGCATGCAGGTATTGCGGCACTTCGTCATGGCGAACAATTTATCACTTCACAATTACAATCATGGCAAAAGAATATTGATTTAATCGAAGAATCATTCAGCCGCACGGGAAAAACAATTATGGTGCGACCGCCTGCCACGTTTTATGCGTTTTTCCGCATTGATGGACAAACCGATTCTATGATGCTTGCGCGCCGTATGATTGATGAGGTCGGGTTATCACTTGCCCCTGGTTGTTCATTCGGATCATCGTGCAAAGATTATTTACGTTTATGTTTTGGTGTATCACCTGAAAAATTAACCAAAGCATTGGATCGTTTCGAAGATTTCTGCAAAAAATTATAAAAATCCACCTGATTGCAACGACCATAGCCGCGCATAAAGCCCGTTATGATCGATCAATTCCTTGTGCGTCCCATCTTCGATGATCTTTCCGTCTTGCATGACAATCAGACGATCCAAATGCGCAATCGTTGATAATCGGTGTGCAATCACAATAACCGTGCGGTCTTTCATAATCGTTTCTAAACTTTTTTGAATGAGTTTTTCAGATTCTGAATCCAAACTTGCTGTTGCCTCATCTAATACTAAAATTGGTGCGTTTTTTAAGATCGCGCGCGCAATCGCAATCCGTTGACGTTGCCCGCCAGATAATTTAACGCCGCGCTCACCAACCAAAGCATCATAGCCTGATTTGCCATTCTTATCACTCAAACCAACAATAAAATCATGTGCTTCCGCCTGTTTAGCGGCGGCGATAATATCTTCATCACTGGCGTCCAATCGACCATAAGCAATATTATCACGGATGGAACGATGCATTAAATCTGCGTTTTGCGGTATCATCGCAATATGTTCACGTAACGAATCTTGCGTAACATTCGCAATATTTTGTCCATCAATAAAAATACCGCCGCCTTGCACATCATGAAGGCGTAACAATAATTGTACAAATGTACTTTTCCCAGCGCCCGAAGGCCCCACCAATCCGATACGTTGTTTGGCAGGAATGTTTAAATTAAAATTTGTGAACATGGGGCGCGATGGGTATGTAAATGTTACATCACGCCATTCAATCGATGGTGATTTTACCTGTAATTCAGGCGCATTGGGTACATTGATAATGTCATGCTCTGCAATCACAGCTTCCATGCCTTCGCGCACTTCACCCAAACGTTGAAAGAATTGCGTATAAACTTCAGTCAACCAGAATGTTGCGTTTACCATTGATAATGACATAGGCAAAATCATTGAAATTTCACCAGCAGATAATGTACCCGCCTGCCACCCTAGTATGGTCGCATATATCAAAGACAACATAAAAGATGAATTTAATACATGTTGTACGCGGAACATACGCGTGATTGTTAGCTCTTCTTTACTTACACCATCAGCATGATCACGAACTAATTTTTTGAAATGATGGTCTTCGTGTTGTGAGCGTGCAAATATTTTTACCAATAAAATATTACTTAAAATATCAAAATAACGACCGCGCACTAAACTACGGCTGATTGATAATGCTTCTGATAATTTTTGCACACGCGGAATAAAATATAATGTATTTAACGAATATAAAATAATGTAAATTGCTGTAAATATAGCAAACTTTGCACCTATCGTCGAAAAAACAACTAACGTCACAATAAATGTGATGGCTGCATAAGTGAATGGGCCCGTAATATCACCGATAATCATACGAATAGCGAATGGCATCTCAATAATTTTTCCTGCCAAACGCCCCGCAAAATCATTTTGGAAAAATTTATATGAATGACCATACATGTACACAGCCAATTGCCGTCTGATCATATTGGCGAAATAGCCTAATGAAACTGACATCAACCAACCTTGCGTGTTATATAAGGCTGGTGCAAGTATCAAAGAAGTGATCGTGTATTGTAATAGAGGTTCTTTCAACAAAACCCAAATATCAGTTCCCGTTGGTGTTTTGATAAATACATCAACTAAACGCCCAAAGAAATAGGGGGCAAGAGCACTACACACACCTGCAATAATACCAAGCAATAGTAACATAAAAAAACGTTCTTTGATTTGGCGCACAAAGAACCACATAAAGGGAATGATACGATTGGGAAGATACGTAATTCCACCCGAAGGTAGATTATCAATGATATGATGATTATGAAGCATAAATTCACCTTATCAGGCGAATTTTAGAATGAAAATACCTATCTTAAAAACGGATTGATCAATCGTCCCATCCATCCCGTTAAACGAATAGGTGCTGTGGTTACTGCCAAACAAACGCATCCTTGGCGCGGGCATGACACAGGTGCGTGAATTGTGGTTTCATCTTCGACAATTAAATCACCAACATTATATTCACCAGTTTCATCAGAAAAAGCGCCATCCAATATTAATGTGACCTCTAATCCCGCATGAGAATGGGCAGGTGCAGTGATCGCCGGCGCCATACGCAATAATTGTGCATGCGATGTATCACAGCGCAATAAATCGAAAGATTCAATGCCCTTAACAATTTTATGCCAGTCTTTAGCGTTACATGCGTCAGAAGACAAAATAGTTGAGAGGGGTGAAGGAATATACATCCCATCAAATTCATATCTATGTCCGTTTTCAGGATATTCATCATGATATTCGTCAGATCGTTTATCCAATTGCGCCAGAACAGATTCCAAACATTTTGAGGATACACCAACAGGCTCACAAGCTGTCAAAAGTAAGTGCCCGCCGATTGACTCACAATGTTTTACAAAATCGCGTGACGATGATGACATTGATAAATGGGTTGACACCACTAATGATAGGGCTTCGTTTAATGACCCTGCCGCGTAATCAAGCAATAATGCTTCTCCCGCTTCAGTAGCTCTGCCTTTGTAATGGAAAATTCCTTGTTTCATAGTTAAATCAAATCATATCTTGGGTTAAATTTGCATGACGGCGAATGCGGTCAAGCGCCAAACGAATGCGTGATTTTACAGTACCTAATGGTAATTTTGTTTTTGACGCAATATCGGCATGCGCCATCCCATCAAAAAACGACATGCGTATCAAATCTGCCTGCTCTTGCGGTAATGATTTCATTGCTATTTCAATCTCTTGTTCTCTTTGCCTATCAACCACCTGATCTTCGGCGCTTTGTTGACCTTCATCCTTTATACTGTCCATAACGTCATTTGGATCATAATGATGGTATTTTGATTTCCGCAAAGCATCGATTTTCTTATTGCGGGCAATAGTAAATATCCATGTACTGGCGGCAGATGCCGATGGATTGTAACTTTCGGCACGATCCCAAATGGCGAGCATTGTTTCCTGAACCAATTCTTCGGCCTGATCGGGTTGAGCGCCGCCTTTGATAAGGAATGATTTAATACGCGGAGCAAAATATTCAAATATTTTGATAAAAGAGGGTTTATCTTTATTTTGCCCAACAGCCACCAACAATGCATCCAGATCATGCTTTATGGATAATTCTGCATCATGGCCATCTTTATCCACCAAAGATGCATCAGGAACAATTACGGGCTTAAGGTTTGAAAAGCTCATTGTAAACAAGTTATTAGCATAAAAGTAACGCCAATGTCCGCAAAAATAATATTTTCATAATATTTTTCTCGACTTGACTCCTATATCAGTAAGGAGTAATAAAAACATATCTTTTGCAGTGCCATATCGGTAACGACAAAAGGTTGAGCTTGGCGCGAATGGCCAAATCATGCTAAACATAGTGTGCCTTTTGAGGGCATGGAATATAGACCACAGGAACAAAGCTGACGGATCACAACAGACAATATTTGTAGAATACAAGTCTTGTCACAACAGACACCAATGCCCAGACACGAAAACTCTATCCCCACACGCCCTTATGATTTCATATCTACCTAAACAAGTTTCATCATTCACCTCCGCCCTTTATGCGGGTGTTTGTAATTTCATTCCGCTGAAAAGCCGTTATTTGCTTACCAAACAAAACCGCCCGCGCCTTCGTTACGCGGCATGTGGAGTGGCTCTGGTCGCATTGCTTAGCTTTGGTGGTTCTGAGAACTCTCCGTTATTATTGGCAAACAGCCCTACTCATGGTGAGGAAAGCCTAGCGGAGTTATTGGCCCAGCAAAATAACCCAGACCTTCGTCGTTCGTCCATGTCATTGGGCATGGCCAAAGATACTGAAAGTGCCGCACAAGGCGCTCTACAAACTGCAAGCCTGTCACCAAAAAGCATGACTGTAAAAATTGATCATGGCGAAACATTACGTAAGGCGTTAATGGATGCAGGGTTAGAACGTGATGCCGCACAAGATATTA
>JBIICJ010000011.1:0-33007 GCA_044238965.1 Micavibrio sp.
GCATTTAATTTTTGAATTCCGCCAAAGCGAATTCGCGACATTAAATGAACAAGTCAAAGCATTGCTCAAAGGTTTGGCACGGACAGGTTGCCAATTTTCAATTGATAATGTCACGCAACCTAATCTGAATTATGCAGATTTGCGTGATTTAAATGTGCGCTTTGTCAAAATGGATTCATCTGATTTGATTAAAATTTTAGAAACAGATGGCGGCACAGACCAAATTCATAAACTCAAAAAACGTCTCGATGCCGAAGACATGACATTGATCGTTGAAAAAGTTGAAACCGAACGCGATGTGCGCGAATTACTCGATTTTGAAATCGACTTTGGCGAAGGGTATTTATTCGGTAAACCTAATCTTGAAATCGCCTATCGCCCACGTAAGTCAGCATAAAACTGCTTAACCTTGCGTGCGCTTCATGCTAAAACTGAAGCCATGAGAAAATTATTATTTTGCATGGCTTTGGTTGCACTTTCCCATTCAGCATTTGCCGCTCCCCGCCATGGCGTGGCATTGCATGGCGACGTAAAATACCCACCATCATTTTCACATTTTGAATATACCAACCCCAATGCTCCCAAAGGCGGTGTTTTACGCCAAGCCGTTATTGGCACGTTTGACTCGCTCAATCCGTTTATCGTCAAAGGATCGCCGGCAAGCGGTATGAATGGATTGGTTTATGAATCATTGATGGAACAATCAAATGATGAAGCTTTTTCTGTTTACGGATTAATTGCTGAGTCAATTGAGATTTCTCCCTCAAATGATTGGGTTCGATTTGTGATCAGACCCGAAGCAAAATGGCATGATGGTAAACCCATCACAGCCGCCGATGTGAAATGGACGTTCGAGACATTAATCAATGAAGGCGCACCATTTTATAAGGCGTATTACGCTGATGTGAAAAATGTGACCGTTGATAATGTGCGTACAGTAACATTTCAGTTTCAAAATAATTTGAATCGTGAACTGCCATTGGTCATTGGACAAATGCCCGTTTTGCCAAAACATTTTTGGACAAACGGCACAAACAAATTTGCCGAAACATCATTAACGCCGCCATTAGGTTCGGGCGCATATGAGGTTTCAAATGTACAGGCAGGGCGCAGTATCACATTCAAACGCGCCAAAAATTGGTGGGGCAAACATTTAGGTATCAACAAAGGTCGCTATAACTTTGATACATTAGAATTTGTTTATTTCAAAGATGCGAACGTTGCGCTCGAAGCATTTTTTGCGGGTGCCTATGATGTGCGCGAGGAAAATATCGCAAAATTATGGGCAACGTCGTATGACGCGCCCGCTGTCAAAGATGGTCGTATTATCAAAGACGCCTTAAACCATAAACGCCCGCAAGGCTTGCAAGCGTGGTTTTTTAATTTGCGCCGCCCGATTTTTCAGGATATCGCCGTACGCAAAGCGATTGGATATGCATTTGATTTTGAATGGTCGAATAAACAATTTGCATTTTCATCCTATACGCGCACAAAAAGTTATTTCGAAAATTCTGAACTCGCCGCGCGCAATCTTCCGATAGGGCGTGAATTAGATATTTTAAAATCATATGGCGCAAAAATTTCGTCCGATGTGTTTACAACGCCATTAATGCCGCCGCGCACCGATGGTACTGGGAATGCGCGGACAAATTTAAAAACAGGTATTAAAATTTTAGAAAATGCAGGATATGTTTTAAACAAAGATGGCGTGCGCGTTCATAAAACAACAGGGCAAAAATTAATTTTTGAAATTGTTGATGCCAATCCATCCTTTGAACGTTGGACATTACCTTTTCTACGCAATTTAAAACGTATGGGAATTATTGCGACCTATCGCAATGTTGACCCCGCGCAATTTCAAAACCGTATCAATAATTTTGATTACGACATGACATCAGGTGTGATTGCCCAATCAGACAGCCCTGGGAATGAGCAACGCGATTATTGGTTATCATCAAAGGCCGATATCGCGGGATCACGTAATTATATGGGATTAAAAGATCCTGTAGTCGATGATTTGGTTGAACGTATTATCAATGCCAAAGATCGTGATGAATTGGTTCACACCACCCGCGCGCTTGATCGCGTTTTATGGGCACATTATATGATCGTGCCACAATGGCATGTTGGCGTATGGCGCATGGCATGGTGGAATCATTTACAAAAACCAAAAAAATTATCCAACATGACACCCGCCATTTCTGACACATGGTGGACAACCCGAAGATAGGATAAATAAAATATCATGACCAACATCGCCATTATCATTCCCGCGCGTTATGCATCAAAACGATTCCCCGGAAAACCATTGGCATTATTGCGTGACCGCGAAGTATTGGGACACGTGGTTGACCGCGCGCGCGAGTCGATTGCATCATTCCCATCCGCGCAAATTTTGGTAGCCACCGATGATGATCGTATTCTAGATTATTGCAAAACCATATCTGTAAACGCCATTTTAACATCACCCAATTTACCAACGGGGACAGATCGCGTTTTGGTTGCCGCACAATCATTAAACCCTACGCCCGATATTGTTTTAAATTTACAGGGCGATTCGCCCTTTGTTTATAGCGATATGATCAAGGCCGTGATCCAAGCGCTGATTGATAATCCATCATTGGATATTTCAACGCCCGTCACACAACTCACATGGGCGGGATTGGATAAATTACGCAATGCGAAAAAGACAACGCCCTTTAGCGGTACAACCGTTATCCGTAACGAAGATGGCACTGCGCGTTGGTTTTCAAAATCAATTATTCCATCCTTAAAGATTGAATCAAAAATTCGTGGTGAAGATGAAAATCAGTTATCACCCGTATTTCGTCATTTGGGATTATATTGTTTCCGTTATGCAGCGCTTGACCGCTTTGCAAAATTACCTGCATCTCATTTTGAACAATTGGAAGAATTAGAACAATTGCGCGCGCTCGAAAATGATATGACGATTATGACCGTTCCTGTTGATTTTAAAGGCCGCCCCGCGATGAATGGTATCGATTCCCCCGAAGATTTAGCACGCGCCGAAGCCATCATGCGATCAATGATCGGGGCATAAAACCATGTCAACATTCCTCATCGCCCGCCATGGTAATACATTTGAAAAAAACGAAACACCGCGCCGCGTGGGCAAACGGACTGACCTTCCCCTCACTGCCAAGGGATTGGAGCAAGCACACGCCATTGGTCAGTATTTAAAAGATCAGAATTTAAATCCAACAACAATTGTCACTTCATCATTACAACGTACCAAACAAATGGCGACAATTATCGAATTATATTTAGATCAAAAACCAAATATTGTAGAGGACACACGGTTTGATGAAATTGATTATGGCGTTGACGAAAATAAAACTGAAGAGGATGTATTAAGGCGTATCGGCACGCAAGCCATGGAAGCGTGGAATGATCATGGCATTTTACCAAATGGATGGTACGCCAATTTGGATGATATTCGCGCCGCATGGCATGATGTGGCGGAACAATCCATACATTCGATGACGTTGGTCATCACCAGCAACGGCATTGCACGCTTTGCCCCCAGTTTAACGGGCGATGAAGTCGCATTTCGTAAAAAAAATGAATTAAAAATGGCAACGGGCGCATTATCCATCTTTACCCGTGATGAAAATGAAAAAAATTGGGTCTGTACGCTTTGGAATTTTCGCCCATCGTGATATCTTAAATTCATGTTGTCATACATTCTTCGCCGTTTGCTGTTTATGATTCCGACCCTGTTCGGAATTATGCTGATCAGTTTTGTAATCATCCAATTTGTCCCTGGCGGGCCCGTAGAACGTATGATCGCCGAATTGCAAGGCAATAGCCTTGATGCCACCGCACGTATTTCGGGTGGATCGGGAGATATGGCGGCGGGAGCGGTCGCACAAACGGGTGGGCAATCCGCCTATCGCGGCGCGCAAGGGTTAGATCCCGAATTTATTAAGGAACTTGAAAAACTTTACGGGTTTGATAAACCCGCGCATGAACGTTTTTTTACCATGGTCAAAAATTATGCCACGTTTGATTTGGGTACAAGTTATTATCGCGATGTGAAAGTTACGGATTTAATCATCGAAAAAATGCCTGTGTCGATTTCATTGGGCCTTTGGTCGACATTGATTATTTATTTAATTTCGATTCCTCTCGGCATTCGCAAAGCGGTTAAAGACGGGCAAAGTTTTGATGTATGGACATCGGCACTTATCTTTATTGGATACGCTATTCCTTCGTTTTTATTCGCGATTTTACTGATTATTTTATTCGCGGGCGGACGTTATTTTGATTTGTTCCCTCTTCGCGGACTTGTGTCCGATAATTGGGCAGAATTATCCAGCTTTGAGAAAATCAAAGATTACGCATGGCATATGGTTCTCCCCACCATCGCAATTGTAGTATCAGGATTTGCCAGCCTAACTATGTTGACTAAAAATTCATTCCTAGATGAAATCAACAAACAATATGTGTTAACCGCGCGCGCTAAGGGATTAACCGAACGCCGCGTGATGTATGGTCACATATTCCGCAATGCGATGTTGATTGTGATTGCAGGTTTTCCTGCCGCGTTTTTAGGAATATTTTTTACAGGATCATTATTGATCGAAGTAATTTTCTCACTCGATGGGCTTGGCTTACTCGGGTACGAATCAATTATCAATCGTGATTATCCTGTCGTGCTCGGCACTCTGTATATTTATGGACTTGTGGGGTTACTTGTCACGCTTATTCGTGATGTGACCTATATGATGGTTGACCCACGTATCGATTTTAATGCACGGAGCGTGTGAAAAGATGGCGTTTAAATTTTCTCCCCTTACTCACCGCCGTATTCATCAATTCAAATCCAATAAGCGCGGCTATTATTCACTTCTGATTTTTATTGTTCTGATTTTTGTGGCTGTATTTGCCGAATTTATCGCGAATGATAAACCGATTTTAGTCTCACATAATGGAAAATTATATGCGCCTGTGGTGCAGATGGTACCTGAAACAATTTATGGTGGTGATTTTGAAACCGAAGCTGATTACCGTGATCCATTTGTACAAAATTTGATCAATCAAAATGGATGGATGATCTGGCCGCCTGTGCGTTATTCGTACGACACTATTAATTATGATTTGCCGCAACCTGCGCCGTCACCACCCACGTTGGATAATTTATTGGGCACAGATGACCAAGGCCGCGATGTTTTGGCGCGCGTGTTTTACGGGTTCCGCATTTCTGTTTTCTTTGGTTTGGCATTGACCATTATTTCATCCATCATTGGCGTGACTGCGGGCGCTCTCCAAGGTTATTATGGCGGCATGGTTGATATGGTGGCACAACGTATCATCGAAATTTGGTCATCATTACCATCTCTTTATATTCTCATTATTTTCTCGGCATTATTTATGCCTGGGTTTTGGACGTTACTATTCATCCTGTTACTTTTTTCATGGGTATCGTTGGTTGATGTTGTCCGCGCCGAATTTTTACGCGCACGTAATTTTGATTATGTGCGTGCCGCCAAAGCATTGGGCGTATCGGATGGCACGATCATGGTGCGCCACGTATTACCAAATGCGATGGTTGCATTGATCACCATGATGCCATTTGTGTTAACGGGATCAATCACCGCTCTCACCTCCCTTGATTTCTTAGGCCTTGGTTTGCCGCCTGGTTCGGCATCATTGGGTGAATTATTGGCGCAAGGAAAAAATAATATCCAAGCGCCATGGTTAGGCATGACCGCCTTTATTAGTCTTGCGTTTATGCTCACGTTACTCACATTTATCGGCGAGGCTGTGCGCGATGCGTTTGATGCCCGAAAGGTGAAATTATAATGATTGATTTAAATGAAATTGTGAAAACCGTTACATCCATTCGTCATGAATTGCACCAACACCCCGCCACATCATACGAAGAAATTTATGCATCGAATAAAATTGCCGAAACATTAACCACATGGGGCATACCGTTTGAACGCGGATGGGCAGAAACAGGTATCGTTGCCACTATAAAGGGCAAGCGTGATGGGAATCGTTCCATCGGTTTGCGTGCGGATATTGATGCACTTGATATCATTGAAACCAGTGGGCAACCATGGACATCAAAAATTCATGGCAAAATGCATGCGTGTGGACATGATGGGCATACCGCATGTTTGTTAGGTACGGCACGTTACTTAAGTTTGAACAATGATTTTGCAGGCACAGTTTATTTATTTTTTCAACCTGCCGAAGAAGGTGGTGGCGGCGCGATCCGCATGATTGAGGAAGGTTTATTTGATAAATATCCCGTTGAAAAAGTTTATGCATTTCACAATTGGCCATATTTAAAGCGTGGAAAAATTGCAACGCGCGTCGGGCCTGTATTAGGTGCGATTGACCGCGTGCGCATTACCTTCATGGGCAAAGGCGGACATGCCGCTATTCCACATTCGACTATTGATCCGATTCCCGCTATTGCAAATTTAACCATGGCATTACAAACGATTGTCGCGCGCAATATTGATCCATTGAAAAGCGCGGTTGTGAGTGTAACTAATTTAAATGCAGGTACAGGCGCTGAAAATATTATTCCCAAAGATGCGCGTATGGTTATTTCGGTGCGATCATTGGATGAAACGGTACGCGATCAATTAAAAGATCGGATTACCGCCTTGGTCAAATCAACCGCAGAAGGTTTTAATCTGATATACGACATTGATTATGAACGTGGGTATGATGCAACGATCAATGAAGCCACATGCACCGCCATGACAGTTGATATCGCACGTGGCATTGTGGGATATGATAATGTTGACGATGATATAGCTCCATCATTGGGCGCAGAAGATTTTGGCGCGATGCTCAAGAAAAAACCAGGTTGTTACGTCTTAATTGGCCAAGGTGAGGATGATGAAAATTCACCTCATAATAAAGGATTGCACCATGATGCATATGATTTTAACGATAAAATCATTCCGACGGCAATTGAGTTATTTTCAGGAATTGTTAAGCGGGTGTTAGCGTAGCATCTTTGGTAATCAAAGTACCCGCACCATCACGCGACATTAATTCTTTGATGATCATCGATGGATGACAAATAACCACACCATCAACACCTGCATTTAATGCAAACATACAGGTTAATGCCTTTACTTTCATACCGCCTTCGATCGTTCCGTCTTCGATTAAGTTCTGCATACTTGAAATAGTCAACTCAGGAATCAAATCACCAACTTTTTTATCCGATCCCTCAGGTGCTTTGTGATGAATTCCCAAAACTTCACCTGATGTATCGGCCGAGAAATAAATTAAACGTTCGGCGCCAAGGGCCGAGGCGATAATACATCCAACTTCATCGGCATTTACGGTTAAATCATCGCTGATATCATCAGTTGCATTCGCGCAATGCCAACCAAAAACAGGAATAGAATCAGGCGTAATATAAGCATTTAATTTATCCATATCCACCATACTGAGAATATGTTTTTTTAAAAATTTATATTCTGGGTTTAGATCCAATGTTCCTGTGCGTGCTTGGTCAAATAATTGTTTGGCACTAATCACATCAGTTGTATTTCCTACCAAACCAGAAATGCCGTATATTTTTCCGCGTTCCGTAATTAAGGCAGAGATACGCGCCGTAAGAGTGTTTGCAACCGCGCGCGATGTTTCGAGTGTTGGCATATCTGCAACACGGATACCATCTTGCTTTACAACTTTTAAATCAGGATGATTGCGTTTTAATTCTTGATCAATTTGTTTGCCGCCACCATGTGACAACACAACGTTGGCACCCAAAGCTTTTAACAAAATGGCTTCGTCAATCACCGCATCAATCAATGTTGGGTTCGGGTTATCAATCACCTCACCACCAATTTTAATCACGATCGTTTGCCCACGATATTTTTTTGCGTATACGGCTATACGTTCTAAAGTCGATTGTTCGCTTTGATCAAAGTCAGGGGTTAACACAGTCATTTTTACCTTCTTTAAAATTAATTGCCATAATATTTGACATAAACTATGTTTTCTGTCAATATAATTATGGACTTTTGGCCGATTTTGGGTAGGATTACAATATGTTTGACGAAATGAACATTTGGTTCCACGAATTCTTAATGATTTCTTGTCACAGCCCATACTGACCCTCCCCCATAAATCTTTAAATTAACCATTAGTTCGAGAGAGGGTTCTCGTATGTCCATATCATTATTTCCTGATCCTAATACTTCATTCCAGCTAGCAACAAAGCAGGATATTCCAGCTATTTTGACTTTAATCGAAAAAGTACGCACGAATTTAAACGAAGCCCAGCAACATTTCTTAAAAGATAAATCAGCCGAAGATATTGCCGCCTATATCGATGCACAATTTCCAACTGTTCTTGCTTTTAAACATGGTCAGTTGGCGGGGGTGGCGATTTCGACCCCACAAGATCCCGCGAATAATATGGGCGCAACTAATTTGCATGGGATGTTTAACAAAGGGCATTATATGTGTATCGGCACCGTCGCGGTTGACCCTGATTTCCGCGGACAAGGTATTGGCCCACAAGTCATTGACAAAGCGTTTGCAGAATCGGTCAATTATATTGAAAACCAAGAGAACTCAAAACTTGTTGGTGTTTTGGCAAAAGTTTCAACGGCGAATAGTGGAAGTCAAAAAGCTTTCCTCACAAATGGCTTTAACCAAAGTCCGCAAAATTTTACTGATGCGCACGGAGGATATGAATTTAGTATATTCTCAAAAATGGTCGCGCAACCAGAGATTTCGGGTGAATATATAGGTGGTGAGCGGGAGCGTCGCGTTGCTGAAATCCGTGCATTTGGCAAACCAACGATGCATCATGGTTAAGTAAACATATAGACAGGCCATTCTAACGGCTTTATCATAGGGGGTATGACGACATCATCGCCCCCTTTGTTATCTGTTGAAAATTTATCAGTTCGGTTTACGAATGGCGGGCAGGTTTTTGATGCCGTCAAAAACATTTCATTTACTCTTGCATCCAAACAAACTATCGCAATTGTAGGTGAATCAGGTTCAGGAAAATCTGTATCTGCCCTATCCATCATGAAATTATTACCTGCATCGGCCACGCACCCAACAGGTAGCATCAAATTCAATGGGCGTGAAATAATTCACGCCAGCGAAACCGATATGCAAAAAATTCGCGGTGGTGATATCGGCATGATTTTTCAAGAGCCATTAACATCATTAAACCCCCTCCACACAATCGAAAAGCAAATTGCCGAAGTGATTAAGTTACATGGGGAATTGGATTCCAAAAAAGTCCGTGCGCGCGTGCGTGAATTATTGGAATTGGTTGGATTACCACAATTACAGGATCGTTTAAATGCATACCCACATGAATTATCGGGTGGTCAACGCCAACGCGTGATGATTGCCATGGCGCTTGCCAACAACCCTGATTTGTTGATTGCAGATGAACCCACAACTGCATTGGATGTCACCATTCAGGCACAAATTTTGGAATTGTTAAATGATCTCAAACAAAAATTGAATATGAGCCTTATTCTTATCACGCATGATTTAGGTATTGTTAAAAAAATGGCCGATCATGTTGTAGTCATGAAAAATGGCGTTATGGTGGAATCAAATACAACCAGCGAAATTTTCAAGAATCCTCAACATGAATATACAAAAATGTTATTGGCATCGGCACCATCAGGCACGCCCGCGCCTGTGCCCGCAAATGATGAGATTTTATTGGATGCGAAAAACATCGAAGTGAATTTTACCAAAGCCAAAAATTGGTTTGGGAAACCCACGCAATTTGTTCGCGCCGTGAAACCAACATCTTTTTCCATTCGCCCACGTGAAACCATCGGTATTGTTGGCGAATCGGGGTCAGGGAAAACCACATTGGGATTGGCCGTGTTACGATTATTATCCGCCAAAGGTCAGGTTAATTTTAGGGGGCGTGATTTACAATCGCTTACCCGCGCGGAATTAAATAAACAACGATCTGACTTACAAATCGTCTTCCAAGATCCGTTCGGATCATTATCACCGCGCATGAGTGTTGCTGATATTATTGGCGAGGGTTTACGCATTCATGAACCACAATTAACCGAAGATCAAATTGATGCGCGCGTTGTGGATGTATTAAATGATGTAAAACTCGACCCCACAACACGTCACCGTTATCCGCATGAATTTTCGGGCGGGCAACGCCAACGTATATCGATTGCGCGCGCCATGATTCTGCGCCCGAAATTAGTTGTGCTGGATGAACCTACATCCGCGCTTGATGTGACTGTACAATCATCGATTGTGGATTTACTACGTGATTTACAAATGAAATATAATCTTTCCTATATCTTCATCAGCCATGATTTACGCGTGGTACGCGCCATGGCGCACCGTATTTTGGTGATGCGCGACGGCGATGTGGTTGAGCAAGGCACAACAGAGGCCATTTTCGACAATCCGCAAAAAGATTATACAAAAGCCCTGATGAAAGCCGCTTTGGCATAAAAATAAGCCCGTAAAACCGCCAAATTTCGCCATTTTTACGTTATTACCTCCGTATATCCCTTGCATTGCCCCCCGAAATGCGGTTATATCCCCCATCTTTGAGGGCTGAAACGATGCCCGCACCCGAAGGAGGTGACTGTCGAAATGGTTAGCGTCAATGTGCGCGATAATAACGTTGAACAAGCTTTACGTGCATTAAAGAAAAAAATGCAACGCGAAGGTATGTTCCGTGAAATGAAATTGCGCAAAGACTTTGAAAAACCATCCGAGCGTAAGAAGCGTGAAAAATCCGAATCTGTCCGTCGTTGGAGAAAATTGGAACGTAAACGCAAAGAACGCGACGGTTTCTAGGAATCGACAAGTAATTTGAATAAATTTTGACCAAGGGGCTTTTTCAAAGCCCCTTTTTCTTGTTACCTCTCTTGACGAAACATCATGAACATTGTTTTCTAAGCAACATGATAAGCGCAAAACAAATTGATGTGTCATCACATCCTGAATTCGACTCCCACGAACAAATTGTTGAATTTATCTGTGATGAAACAGGCCTTCATTCCATTATCGCTGTTCACAACACGAACCTTGGTTCTGCACTTGGTGGTTGTCGCTTTTATCCCTACGCCACGCGTGATGATGCAATTACCGATGTGTTGCGCCTCTCCAAAGGTATGACGTATAAATCTGCTCTGGCGGGGTTGGCTCTTGGCGGCGGTAAATCTGTTATTATAGGTAACCCGCAACAATTACGTTCACCCGCATTGCTTACGCAATTTGCAAACGCGCTCGAACACCTAAACGGTAAATATGTTGTGGCCGAAGATGTCGGCACAACCGAACATGATATGGTGCAAATTTCAAAAACGACATCATATGTGGCGGGACTTCCCTCTGATAATGATCAATCGCATGTATCAGGGAATCCATCGCCCGTGACAGCGCTCGGCACATTTTGTGGCATTAAGGCATGCGTGAAACACAAACTCAACCGCGTTGATTTAAACGGTCTTCATATCGCCATCCAAGGTTTGGGCGCCGTGGGTCGTGCCCTTGCCGATTATTTACTTGATGCGGGATGCCGCCTCACCATCGCAGATATCAATGATGCAAATGTGCAATCCGTTTACAACAAAGCGCCTGATCGCGTCAAAATCGTTTCCACAGATCAGATCTTACAAACAGAATGCGATATTCTTGCCCCCTGTGCTATGGGCGCGATTTTGAATGATGAAACAATTCCGCAATTACGAACGTCGATTATTGCAGGCGCGGCGAATAACCAACTCAAACAAAAACATCATGATCAAAAATTATTTGATGCAGATATTCTATATGCGCCTGATTACGCCATAAATTCAGGCGGCATTACCAGTGTTGGGTATGAATATTTTGCACGCACCGACCGTAATCCTTATCCATATGAATTAACAAACGCAAATATGCTTCATCATGTTCATAAAATTGAACAAACTTTATTGATGATTTTTGATATCTCAAAAACACAGAAAATTTCAACGGGACAGGCGGCAGATCAATTAGCCGAAAGAATTTTCAAAAAGAAATAACATTCAATCGTGTGATAAAATACTTCAGTATGCATAGAAGCTTTTATTAAGAATTATATCCCTACACTGTACCAACAGTATTGGGAGATATAATGCAACTTCGTTTAAAAAATGCCATACGAAAATCATACCGCATACGATTTTTATCGGCTGTGACATTTGCTTTATCAATATTGTCATTAGCATTATATTTTCCTGATATATTTCAATCATATGCCAATGCTGCAGATTATACCGAACCGCTTCATCATGGCTATATTCATATTATTTTATCATGTGCGCTTGCTGCCATGTCTTGGTTTTCATTTCATTCTCACCAGATGCAAAAACAAATATTCTCTATTATTGAGTCTTTACCACATTCAATTTTAATATTTTCAAGCGATGGAAAGTTAATGACTGCAAATTTATCAGGAAGCAGTTTTATAAAAAATGAATATGGAACAGATTATATTACCTATAAAAAATTTATTGAATATATTTGTTTAAAAAATATTCAACAAAAAGATCAATTTCATCACATGAATAATCCTTTATTTACAGGTATAAAAACACAAAAGGCTATTTTTCAGGATATATATAAATCTGACAACAAATATACTTATTTAATTCAATGCCAAGAAATTAGTGCGAATCTAAAATTCGTACTCATCACTAACGTAACACAAATTTATGATCTTAATAAAGAATCTCATACATTATTAACAGCGGTCAATTTGTCTCCAACAGGGTTTGCCCTCGCCTCACGAATAGATGACCAATATCATGTATTCTATTTTAACAATGCCTATCAAGTTTTATTAGGAATAGAACATTCTGATAATAATTTAGCAAAACATATCATCACGATTTCCACTTTAGATGAATGGAAAAATACTGACAAAGCTATTCACAATGGCATGCCTTATCAATTTGAAGGAAAACTTGAGGAAAATTATGAAACAACGCGATATCTTTCATGCCAATTATTTCCTGTACAACAAAATAAGCATGATATTATTTTGATATATATAAACGATATAACGGAACAAAAAATACGGGATCACCAATCACAGCAATCTATAAGACTGGAAACAATTGGTCATTTATCAAGCGGAATAGCACATGACTTTAACAATATCCTATCGATCATCAAAGGATATCAACAATTATCAATGAAAGATGGATTAGATCGAAAAACATTTTTAGAATATAATCACCATATTGAAATCGCCATTCAACGCGCAAGCTTGCTAACAAAACAGCTTTTATCGTTTGGTGATAATAAAATTATTCTAAAAGGAAAAACAGATTTTATTTCTCAAATGAAGCAACTTGAGACCCTATTACTAACACTCATACATAGCGCTGCCAAATTAGAATTTTTAATTCCTCATGATCTTCAGGTAAGGCTTGCATGCCCCGTAGATATATTTACACAAATTATAATGAATTTAGTTATAAATTCTCGTGACGCCCTGCCGCGTGGCGGTACAATTTCTGTTTCAGCACATATTATAAATACATCTGAACAAGAACAGTTACCGCCACATTTGCGAAAATCAGAACAAACATTTTTATGCATACAAGTTCATGATGATGGCACAGGTATAAAACCTGAACATATACCTCATATTTTTGATCCCTTCTTTACAACAAAGGACGTTAACAAGGGTACTGGTCTTGGTCTTTCACTTATCTATAAACATCTCAAAAACTTAAATGGATATATTAAGGCTTCTTCAATTTATGGTGAAGGAACCACTATGTCTGTTTATTTACCCATAGATCAAAATGCGGAAACAGATTCTTATCAAGTTCCGCAAATTTATACTGATATTTCAATCCTAAAAAATAAAAAAATCATTCTGGCCGAAGATGAAAACGATATCAGATTCATTCTCAGTACAACCTTAAAAGAATGGGGATGTGATGTTTTTGAAGCCGCCGATGGCCATTCAGCTTTATCCATACAAGATGAGATGGATCATGTTGATATCCTCTTAACCGATATTATGATGCCAAATATAAATGGTATATATTTGGCGCATATGTTTGAACAGCTGCGTCCTGAGACAAAAATAATATTTCTAACTGGATATCCTAAACTCGATGCACATTTGCATTTAGATATACCAGCAAACTCTATGTCTCTGACAAAACCAATTTCCAATGAAGCGTTACAAAACGCCCTGCTATCAACTTTAACTCATAGATAAGGATGAAAAAAATGGCCGTGCAACAACTTCATGATTACCGAATTTTAATTGTAGAAGATCAACCAGAAATGCGTATCCTGATAAAAGATATGCTAAAAGATTTAGGAATAACGCAAATGTTTGAAGCGATGGATGGAAAAGAAGCCATGGTATTTCTTGATGATGCAATTGATCTTATTGATCTTATTATTTGCGATTGGAATATGCCGCGCGTCACGGGCGTTGATGTCTTGCGTCAATTACGATCAACCGGTACAGATATTCCCTTTTTAATGATCACGGGGCGTGGAGATAAATCATCTGTCACTGAGGCTAAATTTTGCGGTGTAACCGCATATATTCGCAAACCGTTTTCGCCGATTGAATTAGAGGCCAAATTACGAATTATCAAACATCGTTCCAGCCAGAAAACTATGGCGTAAGATTTAAAAATGATTATTATATTTATGTGAACAACAGCGAATCAAATTCAGAAATATATGATATCTGCATCATTGGTGGTGGTGTTAATGGATGCGGGATCGCCCGTGACGCGACAGGTCGTGGATATAAAACACTCCTCATTGAAAAAGATGATCTTGCATCTTCAACATCGAGTAAAAGTACAAAATTAATTCATGGCGGAATTCGCTATTTAGAGCAATATGAATTTCGACTTGTTTATGAATCATTACAGGAACGAAATCATTTAATAAAAATTGCGCCCCATATTATAACTCCTCTTACCTTTATATTACCTCATGAATCTTATATTCGTCCTTATTGGTTAATTAGGCTGGGTTTATATTTATATGATGCTCTTGGCTTTTCTTTTATGCCCTCGGTATTCAAGAAATCAAAAGGCATACATCTTAGTAAAAGCTCTTATGGCCAAAGATTAAAAAATAAAGAACGACTTGCACTATCTTATACCGATGGTTGGGTGGATGACTCGCGGTTAGTCATTCTAAACGCACGCGATGCGAAAAATAGGGGCGCAACAATTAAAACATATGAATCATGTCTCTCTATCATTCCAGAGAACGATATGTGGCACATTAAAACAGATAAAGGCGATTATAAATCAAAAATAATTGTGAATGCCTCTGGCCCGTGGGTACGTAATTTTTTAAATGATAATCAATTATCCAACATTACAACCCCAGAAATACGTCTGGTCAAAGGAAGTCATATTATTGTACCCAAATTATTCGAAGGTCAGCATGCTTATATACTGCAGCAACCCGATAAACGAATTGTATTTGCCATTCCTTATCAGGATAACTTTAGCCTTATTGGCACAACTGAAGAATTGATGAATGGCGATCCTAATGATCCGCATATTTCCCAGAAAGAAATGGATTATTTATTATCAATTATTAATACAACATTTGAAAAACAAACAAAGCAAACTGATATTTATTCTCATTATAGTGGCGTGCGCGCATTATATGATGATAATGCAGCAGATCAGCGAACCGTCACGCGCGACTATAAAATTATCAGAGATAATTTTAATGGAAGCATAATTTATTCAATTTTTGGCGGAAAAATCACAACTTTTCGTGCTTTGTCAACTCATATCATGCAATATATTGATCGAAATTTTAAACGAATAGATAAGGATTGGACACTTTCATCCCCTCTGCCTGGGGGTGACATTCATCCCGATAAAATAATAAAGGATATTGCCCATCTTTTTCCGAACATCAGCACGCAACTCACCCATCGTCTTGCTTATTCTTACGGCTCCGATGCTTTAACTATTTTGCAACAAAATCCGTCTGAATTTCTTGTGCCAGATATCTTAAAAAGTGAAATTGATTTTTGTATTGAACATGAATTTGTGAAAACACCTGACGATTATTTATGGCGGCGCAGTAAAATGGGATTGCATTTATCTAAAGATGATCAAAACGTCATTTCCAACTATATTTTAACGACAGTAAAACTATGACAGACAACTCACCCCTCATTTTATCCATTGATCAAGGAACAACTAGTTCTCGGGTTATTTTATTTGATCAAGAATTCAATATTCGCCATGTTGAACAACGCACTGTTGAATTATTTTATCCTCAAAATGGGTGGGTTGAACAAGATGCCACCACCATATGGCATGATGTGCGCGATATGGTGCTATCATGTTTAAAATTATACCCAAACTGCATTCGGTCAATTGGCATTACCAACCAACGCGAAACAGTCATTTTATGGGATAAACATACAGGAAAGCCAATTGCACCTGCGATTGTGTGGCAAGACAGACGCACCGCACATGAATGCCAAAATTTAAAATCAAAAGGGCATGAGCCCAGCATTACGCAAAAAACAGGCTTATTACTTGATCCCTATTTCTCCGCGAGCAAAATCGCGTGGGTTTTAAAACAAAATCTAGATTTAAATACAGATAATATTCTGGTGGGTACAATTGACACATGGTTGATCTGGAATCTGACGGGTGGACAAAGTCACGTCACCGATGCCACCAACGCATCACGTACGATGTTATTTAACATTCATGAAAATAAATGGGATGAAGAATTATTATCTTTATTTGACATCCCGCGTGTAATTTTACCGCGTACCCTAAATTGTGTTGATGATTTTGGTACCCTATCAAATGATATTTTTTCTGAACCTGTTCCCATTCGTGGTGTTGCTGGTGATCAGCAAGCTGCCCTCATCGGGCAATGTTGTTTTGATGCGGGTATGATGAAATCAACATATGGTACAGGTTGTTTTGCCCTATTAAACACAGGTAATATCGCTGCCGTATCAAAAAATAAATTACTCACCACCATCGCCTATCGGTTTGATGATATCACCACATACGCGACCGAAGGATCAATATTTGTGGCAGGTGCCGCCATACAATTTCTGCGCGATCAATTTCATTTCTTTGATCACGCAACAATTACAAATGATATGGCAACATCTGTTCCCGATAATCATGGGGTTTATTTTGTACCCGCCCTTACGGGAATTGGTGCACCCTATTGGGATGCGGAGGCACGCGGCGCGGTGTTTGGCCTCACGCGTGATACCACAATCAATCATCTCGTGCGTGCAGCATTAGAGGCGCAAGCCTATCAAACGCATGATTTATTGACCGCGATGGCCCATGATACGGGACAACATACCATATCATTACGTGTCGATGGCGGGCTAGTTGCTAATGAATTTATGTGCCAATTTCTGGCTGATATTCTAAATATTACAATCGATGTGCCAGAGGTGATTGAATCAACGGCGCTCGGCGCAGCTATACTCGCGCATAAGGGATTATATGGCACCAGTTTGCATGATTTATCAAAATTGCGCAAAACAGCAAAAACATTTATGCCCAAAATGAATCATGACACGCGCCAAAAATATTTAAATGAATGGAATTTATATATCCAAAAATTACTTTACGCACCGCCCGTATAACGCACGCGGAATGTAACCTTGTTCGGTTCAACTTTATCATTCGTAATTGTAAAATTATAACTTCTGGCGATTAACGATAACGCATAAGGATGCACCAAACGCGGGTCTAAATCTTCAACCGCTGTGACGCCCTCAAGCGCTTTATCAACACCTTCGCGCAAGACCGCATCTGTGCCTTCCGCATGAATCAAAAACGAATTATCCGTTGATGGGTCAACGGCGACAATGCCGCCCTTTGGCAAACATTCCGCCGCAAGCATCAAACCGCCCATCAATACCTTACAAAATCCGCGTGTTTTTATATCAACGCCTAACGGGCCAAACGGGTCCCATGCTTGGCGCACTTTACCATCCGCTCGCGTTAAATTTCCAAATGCTTTTTGCACATCCTCAGGTTTTACATTTCCATCACGTCCACCCGCGCCATAGGCGATACGGAATGCTTGCAACCGTGAAGCCGCCGATTGCGCGCTGTGCGCGATTAATTCACTTGCTTGTTTAATGCTTTCGGGATCATCCGCTGCATCTTCCATAAATTCAATGCCGTTATTAATGGCCCCCACGGGTGAGATGAGATCATGGCAAATGCGTGAGGATAATAATTCCAAAACAGCAGCGATATCGGATGATGACATAGATAATTCCTTTCAAGAGATGTCAGGATAGTGAAGAGTGTTTATTGTTTCAAGATTGTTTTCTGAATGTAGTCTAATAAATCAGCTTTTAAATGTGCGCGCTCCATACCAAACGCTAATTGCGCCTTAATAAAGCCTAATTCCGATCCGCAATCATGGCGTTCACCATCAAATAAATATCCATAAACATTTTGGCGAGATATAATTGCTTGAATAGCATCGGTTAATTGAATTTCACCGCCCGCGCCCGTTGCATTTTGTTTCACCATATCATCCAAAATCATAAAAATTTCTGGTTGTAGAATATAACGACCAATCACAGCATAATTAGATGGCGATTGCCCAACAGGCGGTTTTTCAATAACAGATCTTATCTTCACATGATGATCATATTTTGATTCAAGGTCAATCATACCATATTTTGAAACTTGGGTAGGTGCGACTTCCATTGAGGCCACAATATTCCCGCCATTCAATTTATAAAAATCATGCATTTGTTTTAAGCATGATATATTTGATTTAATCGCATCATCAGGCAAAATCACTGCGAATGGTTCATCGCCCACAACATCACGCGCGCACCACACCGCATGCCCTAAACCCAAAGGATTTTTTTGATACACGGTTGATAAATGACCATCGGGTAACATGGCATCTGCCAATTTTTTTAATTCGATTGCTTTGCCGCGACGTTTTAAAACATCTTCCAATGCGGGCGCTTCATCAAAATGTTCTAATAACATTTCTTTGCCGTGGTTGATTACAAATACAAATGATTCAATACCCGCATCACGCGCCTCATCGATTGCTAATTGAATTAAAGGCGTATCAACAATCGGCAACATTTCTTTAGGCATAACTTTGGTAGCGGGTAACAAACGTGTTCCCAATCCAGCCACAGGGAAAATTGCGGTGCGCACAGGTTTTGGCGAATTCATTTTTGTCCTTCGAGTAATAGGCTTAATAAACTACGCACCTCTTGGCGCGCGGTAAGTTCCGACATGGTTAAGCTATGCCCTGTTTTGTGACTTAAATCAAGCAAGGTCAAGCCTTGTAAAAATAATTCCCGAAAAACAACGCGTTCGGTGAAACCATCACCCAATTCGAACCGAAACTGAGTGGATAATTCACGTAAAATGGATGCCATTTCCGATTTATTTTTTGACCCTAATGACGATAGGCGATTGCGCATCACAATCCACCGCAGTGACGGACGAAATTCACGCGTTTGTTGGACAATCCTAGAATAAATGGATGGCCCTTTAATGTCTCTTGTTTGTGAATCAACTCGGGCAATCACATCCAAATCAACAAATGAATCATTTAACGGTGTTATCACTGTTTTTGCCATGGCGTGTGCGACCAATGATAAATAACTTTCTGATCCTGGCGTGTCAAAAATAACAAAATCGTGATGTAGTTTTATTTCATCGATGATCATACATAAATTTTCACGATCTTCTGTCTCACGCGCATGAAGCGTATCGGCATAACTTTTATCAACAGGTACGTGCGTCGGCGATGGTAAGTCCAATTTTGATGATGCAATATATTCAAACCGATTGGCCAAATATCGCGTTAAACTTCCCTGCCGCGCATCCAAATCAATGGTCGCAACACGATATCCCATGTATAAAAGCCCAATCGCCAAATGCATGGCGGTGGTTGATTTGCCCGAACCACCCTTTTCATTTCCCAAAACAACGATGTGCGCATTTTGATTCATATTTTATGGGTTTTATCATAAATCATGATGTGATTAAATAGACCCATGGAAAATTGCTTCGAAATTCGTCTAAATAATTTACGCGCCCTGATGAAAACGCATGGTTTGGACGGGTTTATCGTGCCGCATGGCGATGAATTTCAAAATGAATTTGTGCCCGAATCGCACCAACGATTAAAATATATGACAGGTTTTACAGGATCGGCGGGATTTGCCGTCATTTTACAAGACAAAGCCGTCGTCATGAGCGATGGTCGATATACAATTCAATTAAAACAACAAGTCGATCAAAATTTGTATGAACTGAATGACAGCACCAAGATCACCGCATCAAAATGGATTTGTGAAAATGCATCGCCAAGTGCCATGATCGGGTTTGACCCAATGTTGCATTCCAAACAATTTATTGACATTGCCTTAAAAGATTTTGAAGAGAAAAATATTACTTTAAAACCCATTCAAAAAAATTTAATAGATAATATTTGGAATGACCGCCCACCAATGAGGTGGGGGCGCATTGAACAATTTCCTTTGCAATATGCAGGCATATCCCATCACGATAAGATTAAAAAAATATCTGAAATAATCAAAACCCAAAATTGCGATGCGGTTTTATTATCTTTACCCGACTCCGTGTCATGGTGTTTAAATTTGCGGGCTAATGACGTTCCCCATAACCCGATTTTATTGGCGCGATTGATTATTTTTGCAAATGGTACGGCCATATTATTGATTGAAAAAGAACGCGTTTCCAATGATTTAAGCGATTATTTGGGTGCAAATATTTCAATCAAGGACCCGCAGGATTTTGATAAAATCTTAGGGCAAACCGTCAAAAAAATATGGATTGACCCCCTACGCTCGCCCATTCATTTTTTACAGGCGGCCTATGATGCAGGCATCGATATTTATGAACAAAAAGACCCAACTATTATTCTAAAGGCACAAAAAAATTTACACGAACAAAATGCTATGAAATCTGCGCATGTACGTGATGGTGTGGCGATTGTAAAATTTTTATATTGGCTAGAACAACATAAAAGTGATTCTGATTTATCGGAATTATTCATCGCGGATAAATTAGAACAATTTCGTAAAGCATCGCCTTTATACAAAGACTCTAGCTTTGATACGATTTGTGGATGGAATGAAAATGGCGCAATCATCCATTATCGTGCCACGCCCGAAAGCCACGCCCAAATTCCCGCTAACGCTAATGGTATTTTATTGCTCGATAGTGGCGCACAATATGAAGACGGCACAACTGATATTACGCGCACCATTTCATTTGGTGCCATTGACCCCACCGTTCGTACGCATAATACATTGGTTTTAAAGGGTATGATTGCCATTTCCAAAGCAAAATTTCCATACGGCACGATGGGCGCACAGATTGATGTGCTCGCGCGCATGGCATTATGGGATCATGGTTTGGATTACGCACACGGCACGGGTCACGGCGTTGGTTGTTATTTATCCGTTCACGAGGAAGCGACATCTTTATCACCGCGCGGCCACGATAAAATGGAAGTCGGTATGATTGTATCAAACGAGCCTGGATATTACAAAGAAGGATCGCATGGCATTCGGATCGAAAATTTAATTTTATGCGTTGATACAGGTGATAAAGATGAATTAGATCGTGCCATTTTATCATTTGATACATTAACATTGGTGCCTATTGACCAACGTTTGATTGATAAAAATTTATTAGATGATCATGAAATTGAATGGATCAATCAATATCACATACGTATTTTGAAAGAGATTGGCCCATCATTAACACCCGATGAATTCACATGGTTGCAAGGCGCGTGTAAAGCTCTTTAAATTCATCCGAATATGGCGCGGTTAATGATATAATCTCACCACTGCGCGGATGAATAAATGAAATATGATGCGCGTGCAATGCTTGGTATGGATAGTCCTTCAAATAATTATAAGTTTCAAAATCATATCCCGCCTTACGCACTTTTGATTCCAGCAACGTATCCGCAAACCCATATAATGGATCGCCAATCAACGGATGTTTCATATATTCACAATGAACGCGAATTTGATGCGTGCGCCCCGTTGATAATTTACATTCAATCAATGCAAATTGATCATAAAAATCTTGTAAAACCTTGTAATGCGTCAAAGCATCTCGCCCGTTTTTATTTGTAACGGCCTGTTTTAATCGGTTGGTCGGATGTCGCCCCACGGGCGCATTAATTGAGCCTGCGCGCGGTTCAGGCACACCCACACATATAGCATGATAAATTCGTGATAATTCACGCGTTTGCAATTGATCAGATAATGATTGATGGGCCATATCATTTTTGGCGACCATCATCGCGCCGCTGGTATCTTTATCAAGGCGATGCACAATCCCAGGGCGGCGCACACCATTAATACCCGACAATGTATCACCGCAATGATATAATAATGCATTGACAAGCGTGCCCGTTGCATGCCCCACCGCAGGATGAACCACCATGCCCGCCCGTTTATTGATGACAATCACGTCATCATCTTCGAATAAAATATCAAGCGGGATATTTTCGGCCTGCGGAATTAAATCTTCGGGTGGCGGTACAGAAATTTCAATCACATCGCCAATTTGAACTTTGTATGATGACGACACGGCGCGGTCATTTACCAAAATCAATTTATCATCAATTAATGATTGCACGCGCGAACGCGAAATTTCATTTAATTTTGTCGAGATATATTTATCAATGCGCCCAAGATCACCTTGATCATCGACAATCAATGAATATTCGGTAAATCCATCGTCAGTAATCATTCCAAATCCATCAATGAATTGGAATTATTTGTAACGCCGCATATTGATGGTACATCCTTGGGTAATGGCAGTCCCGCAAGCCACACATCATAGGTGGCGTTATAGGCATCTGATTTTTTATCCGCATTGGAAAAACCAGTTTGCGCCCGCCCACCCAAAATACGAAATTCGCCATGACGGATCATGTCATGCCCATTGGCATTTGATCCTTCAATAAATGACTCCATATCGCTCACGCGACCTTCAGGAGTATAGGTTACAATGCGCGCGTGATTACGTCCCGCGTTTTCTTTGCCAGTAATTGCCATGCCATCAATTAAAATTTGAATGCGCCCATCAGGCAAAATAATAATCGAACGCCCATCAAAATTATAACCGCCGCGCATATAATGTTGCCACATAGGCTCGGCGCCCGCCTTTAGGCGCATGACCCATGCCGCGCTGTTCGCGCCAGTGTCCGATGCAATAATGCGTCCCGATACGATCCACGATCCATCATCCAACGCCGCCATGCGATTCAATTGCGCCTGACGACCGCGCGGGAATAATTGGCTCGTGATAATGTCACCTTTTTTATCGACATGAAGAATCCATCCGCCCATACGATCACGCGTAATACGCGCGCGCCCCACCGCCACCATCGTACCATCGGGAAGTTTTTGAATATCCTGTAATTGTGATGGAATATCGGCCAAATATTCACGTTCAAAAACCGCTGTGCCCTTTAATGTACGGCGAAATAATTTTGATACAGGAACTGATCCTTTTTTCGCGCCCGTTTCTGTCGCAGCAAATGTGACAGAATTGCCGCCCGCATCACCCACAATTGCACGCGCGGATAATGAGGCATTACCAGATGTGATAACATCATCACCAATTTTATTGCCTAATCCATCAACTGAAATTAAATGAACGGATGTGGCATTGTCTTTTCCTGCATCGGCGGCGATCATAATACGGTCTTTGATAACAGTTGCATCGGCAACGCGCACAAGATTCGGAATTTCAATACGTTTTTCCCACAATAATTTCCCCGTTTTATCATGACGGTTTAAATATAATTGCGGCGTTTTGGTTGTGAGCGTGCCCTTTACGGTATCTTTAACCGCAGGCGTGGTCATTCCGATCGCCACAAATCCTAAATCAGCCAAAGGCACGAGTGAGATAATTTTATCCTCGCCCTCCACGCCATAGGTGCGTTTCCACCGTAGCGCGCGATCAAATTCGGGTGGGCGTAAATTAACAATTTCCTCACCAACGATGGCGCATGGATCTGCTTGTTCTGCGCGCACATCAAAAGATGTTAGCCCCAAAGCCCCCAAAAGAACGAGAGATAGAATAAACCTTGCGTGTTTCATGGTGATATCTTAAAACAAATTTCATGCAAATCCTAGTCATCAGCGACGCTTGGTACCCGCAAATTAATGGTGTTGTCCGCACCTATGAAGGCATGATGCCCGCCTTGCGCGCCAAAGGTCATGAGATGAGTGTCATTGGCCCCGCCGATTGCGGATGGAATGTTCCCTGCCCCAATTATAATGAAATTCGTTTATCAATTGGCGGTTTTTTTTCATTAGCGCGTAAAATTGATGCCTTCCGTGCTACCTGCCCCGCCGATCAATTTCATTTACACATCGCAACCGAAGGACCATTGGGATGGATGGCACGTTCCTATGCCGCCAAACATAATTTGATTTTTTCATCTTGTTATCACACCGAATTTCCTGATTACGTTGCCAAACGCGTTCCCAAAATTTTCCATGATGTTGCCAAACGGAAAATGGAAAAAATTATTCACAATTTTCATGCGCGTGCAGGCACGATGTTTGTTGCCACACAATCATTGCACGATCGTTTAAAACATAATTTGAATTATAATATTCCACTCAGTTTTTTAACGCGCGGCATTGATCATTCTGTGTTTTATCATGCGCCCAAAACACGTTTTCAAGATTTACTGCATCCAATCGCATTATATGTCGGGCGCGTCGCCATTGAAAAAAATTTAGAAGCGTTTTTATCTGCGCCATTCCAAGGTACAAAAGTTATTGTCGGCGACGGGCCTGATTTACCCATGTTAAGAACAAAATATCCTGATGTGATTTTCACAGGTAAACAACAGGGCGATGCGCTCGCCGATCATTTCCGCAGCGCCGATTTATTTGTCTTTCCATCAAAAACAGATACATTTGGTATGGTGTTGGTCGAAGCCATGGCGTGCGGACTTCCCATCGCCGCCTATCCCGTTACGGGGCCTGTTGATATTATCACCACGCCCGCGCTCGGGACATTACATGATGATTTACAAATTGCCATGGAACGCGCGCTTCATTCACCCGAAAACGCATCATACCGCGCCGATTATGCCCGCGCCCATTATTCATGGGATAAGGTTGCGGATCAATTTATCGATGCCATCACCCGATATTGCGCACCCACGCCAAAATGATTATGATGCCAAAACAACTTAAGGAAATTTTATGTCGTTAATTCTACTCGCCGAAGATGATGAAGCCATGCGCAGCTTCATTGCCATGGCTTTGAAAAAAGCAGGTCATCGCGTGATCGCGTGTGAAGATGGCGTGAAAGCCTTTGATGAATTAGAAGCCGACACCGCGCACGAAATTACCATGTTGTTGGCCGATATTGTCATGCCTGGCATGGACGGAATTGAATTGTCGCAAAAGGCATCAAAAATGCGCCCTGATTTGAAAATCATGTTTATCACAGGCTTTGCCGCCGTTGCCATGGGGCAACGTAACCCCAATGCCGAACATGCCCGCGTGTTGCAAAAACCGTTTCATTTAAAGGATTTGGTTGACCAAGTGAATGAAATGCTGACGGCGTAAAACACGATTTAAAAATCACTTGAAATTGACCCGCAAAATCTATAAAAAAGCGACATTACCGTATAATCGAAATGGGTGGTTAGTTCAGCGGTAGAATACTTGCTCGACATGCAAGGGGCCACAGGTTCGAACCCTGTACCACCCACCATTTTTTAACCAGTAAATATTTCCCACGTTTCAGTCAAAAAATACCAGATAAATTTTAAGAATCTAAAAAGATGATTAAAACTAAACCCTTCCCATTTTTTATACCATTCATCATAGGCAGGTGATCCATCACACGTATTCAATTCATAATTCCACGCACCATCAAGGTCTAAACAACGATCAACATAAACTCCATAATTGTAGAAAAATATAAAAAATAGAGTCAATAAAACCAACAACACAAGAAATAAGATTACCAAAAATTTTAGAACTTTTTTGATGATATTCAAAATTATATTAATATTTTTCATCTAATCCTCGTTTGGGGCGGAACGGCGCACAAGCATCTCGCCCTGAATTATATCGTTTTGTTCTAGCCATTTTTCTGCCATAAACATTGGCTCGTTGGTCATCCGCAGAATCTTCCTTAGAATCGCCAGATAAATCATCAACATATTCATGGGCATTACTCAAGAATTTCGCCGCATCTTCTCCATAAACACCCCTACTGCCCGCTTCAAAATTTGCTTTGCAGTGAAAGTACTTATCTGAAGATTTTACATTCTCTTTTAATAAAGTGAAATAGTTTTTTGTAAAATCTAAAAATGCGCCCGCACTTTGTTCCGTTCGTTTGATATTTTCCTTTAACCGTGAATGAGTTTCACCATCTGGATTAATAATTCCATCAACTTTCAATTTTTCGTCTTTTTGAAATTTCTTAATCGATCCGAATAGCTGACTATCCACGTATGGCGTGAAATCATCTTCATTCTCAACTTTATAATATCCCAATGACCTCAAAGCTGTTTTTACAATACCAGAATCATTTATATCTACCCGAGAATCGGCTGAAAGACGGCTATTTAGTTTAAACATCCTACACCTCAATAAATTATTTGAATAAAAAAAAAGGCTATAACTTGGATACAGTTATAGCCCTCACAAGGAATATATTCCTATATTAAAATGGAAAAGTCAAGTGTTTTCTAAACCTTCGCCCCGCGCTTGCGTAATTCTTCGATAAAATACGCGACTTTGGTTGATGGAATTTCGATGATTCTGCCGATGGGTAAATCACCCAATTCAAACGGGCCGTAACTGATGCGGATCAACCTGTTCACCACGCATCCAAATCGTTCCATTAATTTTCGGATCTCTCTATTTTTACCTTCGGTAATAATCACGCGGTACCATGTGTTTGCGCCCGCAGGTTCGCGTTCTTCGGTGATGTCTGCGCCTTTATATTTCACGCCCTTTACAGTTATACCCGCCGCGAGTTTTTTTAACGCGCCCTCTTTCAAACGGCCGCGCACGCGCACGCGATAAACGCGTTTTAATTCGGTGTCGGGTGACATCATCGCCTGTGCCAACCCACCATCGGATGAGAACATCAATAACCCTTCGGAATTCACATCAAGCCGCCCCACATACATCACGCGTGGCCATGATTTTTTCCAGTTGGGTGGATTGAGCGCAGGCAAATCGTAAACCGTTTTTCGCCCTTGGGAATCATAAGTGGTGGTGAGCACATCAACAGGTTTGTGCAACATAAATAAACGCGGTAATGGTTTGGTATCGAGCGTGACCAATTTGCCATCGACACGCACCTCATCACCATCCTCCACGGGGTCGGTGACGGCGGCGACTTTGCCATTGATGGTGATCAGGCCTTCGGCGATCCAGCGTTCGGCTTCGCGGCGTGATCCTATCCCTGCTTTTTGCAAATAAACATTTAAGCGCATGATATTTATGTGAAGAATTTTGCGGGATTTAGCAAGCGATTCAATTGATTTAATTTTACGGAAATTAGAAATAAATATTTTGATTGCATCAATGTCTGTTAACCATTTTGTGGATATGATAGAGTATAAACCTGTGTATAAATTTCTGATGTACCATTTCGTTTAACCTGATCAGGATCGCTTTAATAATATGAAAAATTATAAGATTGCTTTTGCTGTTCTCTGTGGCGTGGCTGTTTTTGCCATGGCCACATCGACATCTATGGCAGAAGTAGCAAAGCCCGCGGCGGCTGTCACAGCTGAAAAAATTCCTGCTATCACTGAAAAAGAATTAAAATTAGAGCCAGAAAACGAAGCTCCACCTGCACCGCCTATGTCTCAACCAACAACGCCCGAAACGGCGCGCCCATTGGCGAAATTAGCGCCCGTCATTACCGATGCTGCCGAAACGGATGCCATTAAAATTACGCCTGATAAGCCTGAAATCGTGACCTTAGACCGCGATGCAGTGAATGTGATTGTGGGAAGTAATGAAACATTGCGCGTTGTGCCTGATACCAACCGCGCACTTATTTTGATCCCAAAAAAGCCAGGATCGACCTATTTCAAAGCGCTCGATATCAACGGTAAGGTTATCATGCAGCGCCATATTATCGTGGGCGTGGCCAAAAAAGATTATGTCCGCATTCGCCGTACCTGCGCCCCCAATGATGCAAATTGTAATGAGTTCAGCGTTTACTACTGCCCCGATATGTGCCATGAAGTAAATGTTGCACAAAACGGTACAGGCGAATCGCCCTCTGTTCCAATTGATACGGCGGCTAACCGCCCCATTGATGATGCAGATATCAATAACGAACCACAACCCGTTGTTGATGAAACTGGCACTGTTCCCGCTGCGCAATAACCAATTTTATTTTGACGCTTTTTATCGGGAGATTTTTTTATGGCGAACTTACGCATTTTAACCTTAGCTGTATCTTCATTAGCGTTGTTAACCGCTTGTGGCACTTCGTCAAACGTTGAACCAGAATCACCAGAATTCACACGCCAACAATCAATCGTACCGTCAACGATGGTTGATTCATCAACAACATCCAATGTAACTATCGACCGCGATGATTTATATGGTGCAAATCGCGAAAACTTATCGAGTGCAAAAAGAGCATTTGAAAGTAATAAAGAAGACGGTTTCGTCGCCGCACGTTACGCAAAAGCATTGCGTGAAGCGGGTAAACTTTCCGAAGCTGAAGCCATTCTTCGCGGTGCTTTATCATCGTCATCACCATCAACTTTGGCCTATACCGAAATGGGCGCCATTAAATTAGAACAAGGCAGCGTCAAAGAAGCCGAAAATTTTGCCCGTAAAGCCACCACAATTGATGGTAATAATTTCCGCGCATGGCACGTTCTTGCCATTGCTTTAGACGCACAAGAAAAACACCCCGAAGCTGAAACAGCCTTTCGCAAAGCATTATCAATCTGGAAAGGCGATACCATTCCCGTCATGAATAATTTGGCATTGAATTTGGCGGCGCAAGGTTATACCGACCAAGCGTTACAATTACTTAACAAAATTAAAGAAAAAGCACCAGGTCGCACGGATATCGAACGCAATATCCGTATCATCCGTACATTGAATGAACCGTCGGAGTATAAACCTGCCAAAGCAACAACAAAACCAGCACCACCGAAAAAATTACCACCACGCCCACCCATCGCATTACCTGATGGCGATAAAGTTGGGTAAATAAAGCAATCTTATTTCTTTACTGTCCTAAGCCTGCCTCACCTGCTGCTAAGAATGCTGGCGTCAAAATTACAATAAATAATGATGGTAGGAAAAATAAAATCATCGGCACGGTTAATTTCGGCGGCAAGGATGCGGCTTTACGCTCCGCCTCCGACATGCGCATATCGCGTAATTCATCAGCAATAACGCGCATAGCCCCCGAAATTGATGTACCATATTGTTCGGCTTGAATCATCGCCGTTGTAAATGATCGCGCGGATGCACTTCCCACACGGCGCGCAAAATCTTGCAGTGCCGCACGGCGATCATTTAGCATGCCCATTTCCGCACTTAAAATTCCCAATTCTTCTGCCAATGTTGGTGAGTGTTCTGCCACTTCTTCTGCGACGCGATTAATCGTTTGCTCTAAACCAATACCGCCCTGCACACAGATCAACATCATATCAAGCGCATCAGGAAATGTGAGTGAAATTTCTTGCTGACGTTTTTGAATATAATTTTTTAATAACAAACTGGGTAAGAAAAATCCAGCCAATCCCATTGCCCCGACACCCATTAAGATTTGTACGCCCGTAAATTCTTTTTGCCCTTGCGTCATGATCAATAACACAAATGCAATTAATACCGACGGAACAATAATGCGCGCCATTAAATAATACATGGGCGCTTTGGGATCACGGACACCGGCCTGTAACATCTGATCACGGATTTTTTCACCCATGGCACCAAATTTTTTCTGAACTTTGAAGAATAAAGTCAAAGATTCACGCGCTGATAAATTAATCTGATCAGATGAAATTTTCTTATTTAATGATTCTTTAGTTTGTTCACATAATGCTTGGCGTTTATTTTGTACAACTTGTCGATAAATCTCAATTTTTTTCTTACGATCAAAATAAGGAATGACAAAGGCAAAAATAGATATAGCCGCCAATACAAACAAAAGAATTAAAACTAAACTTTGCGTTTCCATTTCTTAAATCCTAAAATTAATCATCTGGCGCATGATCAAAATACCCATCAGCATCCAACATCCTGCACCCGTTAAAAACATTTTTCCCTTTAATGTCTGGAATAATGGTTCCATATATTCTGGATTCACAGCTGTTAAACCCGCGCCAACCAAAATTGGTAATGCGCCAATAATACTCGCCGAAGCTTTGGCTTCGGCGGATAATGCCTGAATTTTTCGCTTTAAACGAAACCGTGCACGAATAACTTTGGCAAGATTCAACAAAACTTCGGATAATGATGATCCTGTTTGCTGTTGAATCATAATGCCAGTAGCAAACATTTGCATTTCTGTCAGCGGCATACGGCGGGCCGCCTTAACGCATGCCTCGCCCATTGGCACACCGATTTTTTGCTCCTCATATATCTTGGTCATTTCTTCACCTACGGGGCCTTCAAATTCACGTGATACCATTAAAATCGCCTCACCCATCGGCATACCCGCCTTTAATAAGCGCACCATAGATTCAAGTGCATCGGCAAATTCTGCTAAAAATTTCTTTTGACGACGACCTGTTTTAAATTTAATGAAAAACCGCGGCAATCCAAAAAAACCAATAATGCTCATGAATAAAATGACAATTATATTAAATTTAAAAAGCACGCCTAATAGTAACATAACCAAGCATGAAATAGTTGATCCAATAAAATATTGCTTGAGAGACGCATCATAAAGTCCCGCTTGATCTAATTGATCACGCAGTACATTTTTCTCTTTATCATTACCATCATCTTTATTCTGAAGTTTCTTTTTTAAATCATACTTCTTCGGCATTTTGATATTGATCAAATTTTCCGATTGAGTCATTTGCGTTTTTTGAATAATTGATCGCAATCTTTGTAATTTGACACGATGCAAGTGAATAAAAAAATACGCCAAAATACACGTGATTAAAATGAGCAATGAAATTAACAGTGAAAGAATAAATGTTTGCGACATTATCCGTATGCCTCAGCCATTGCATCAAGAACAAATTTTTCAACACCAAATGATCGCGCTTTATCATAAAATTTAGGCCGTAATCCCGTTGATTTTAATCTCGTGACTAATTTTCCGTGATCATCCTCACCTAAAATTTCAAGAATAAATAGGTCTTGCATCGTCACAACCTCGCCTTCCATACCTGTGATTTCAGATACGTGCGTTACCTTTCGTGACCCATCACGAAGACGTTGAACTTGAATAATGCAATTGACCGCTGATGCAATTTGTTCACGTACGGCCTGTGATGGAATATTCAAATTGCCCATTGCAATCATATTTTCCATACGGGAAATGGCTTCGCGTGGATTATTCGCGTGAACTGTTCCCATAGATCCATCATGACCTGTATTCATCGCCTGAAGCAAATCAAACGCTTCGGGGCCACGAACCTCACCAACGATAATACGTTCGGGGCGCATCCGTAGACAATTTTTGACAAGATCACGCATAGTGACTTCACCAACACCCTCTAAATTCGCAGGGCGTGTTTCAAGACGAACGACATGTGGTTGTTGTAATTGCAATTCACATGCATCTTCGCATGTAATAATGCGTTCGCCTGATTCAATATAGCGCGTTAAGCAATTAAGCATAGTAGTTTTACCCGAACCTGTACCGCCAGATACAAGAACATTCACGCGCGATCTACCAATTGCCATGATTAATTTTGCGCAACTGGGAGTCATCGCACCAAATTCAAGAAGTTTTTCAAGCGTCAATTTATCTTTGGCAAATTTACGAATGGTCATGCATGCACCATCAACCGCCAAAGGTGGAATAATGACGTTCACGCGCGATCCATCCGGTAAACGCGCATCACAAATGGGCGATGATTCATCAACGCGACGACCAATAGCCCCCACAATACGTTGGCAAATTGTAACAAGGTGTTGGTTATCACGGAATTTAATATCAGTGCGTTGAATTTTACCCTTACGCTCCACATAAACGGTTTCGGGGCCATTAATCATGATATCGGCAATGCCATCTTCACCAAGCAATTCCTCGAGCGGCCCGTAACCTAACATATCATCACCACATTCTTTGGCGATGACTGCGAGCTCAGTAGGCGTTAAATCTAAATTACGAAAACGTGAAATTTCTTCAACTGCTGTGCGCACTTCTTCGCGGGCGGCCTTTCCATCCATGCGCGCCAATGCTTTTAAATCAATACCATCGCGCAAATCAGACCAGATACGATTGCGTGCCCGCTGTAATCGTAAAGCTGTCATTTGATCAACTTCAAGAATTTGACTTTCATATTCTTTATGATCGGTTAAAATACTTTCAATTGGCGCCGTAGACACTTCTGATGGTTGTGATTTTTCTGTAATGTCTCCAGGTTTTGCTTCTGCAGGAGGGCTGGCCTCAGCGATTGTAGAGAACACAACTTGCGCCGGGGAGTTTGAGGGGGAATTTGTTTTTTTACCAAATGCCATGATGTCCTCCCCTTACTTTTTTGTCTTTAGGCTGGATAAAAAACCCGACATAAAACCAGATTTTTCTTCCTTGACTAAAGTATCTGGTAACGCTTGGTTATTCCCAATAGAATGATGAAGAAGTTTCGTTAAAAGATCAATCATATCACTCATAGGTGAATTATTTAGATCTCTTTTGCCTAAAATTTCAGCATTCAAAAACGCTTTTGGTTGGAATGAAATATAACCAAATGGTTTTTTATCAATCACTTTTTCAATATCTGCTTTTTATACTTCACTTTCCTTGGA
>JBIICJ010000068.1:0-8491 GCA_044238965.1 Micavibrio sp.
TCCACGGTTAAAATGGCATTCCCCACGGGTAAGTTTAATTTTAATGATACATCCATCACGCCGCGATTGCTTTCGTTGCATACTGTTTCATAATGCGTTGTATCACCACGGATGACAGAGCCTAAAACAATATAACCATCAAATTTTTGTGATTGCGCTGCCATTTGTAACGCTAATGGAATTTCGAGCGCGCCCGAAACAGTAATAATTTCAAAATTATGATTGAATGAACTGGGGTTAATTTGTTCACACACAGACCCCGCGCCCGCTAATAACATATCCGATAATTCAGTATAATAACGCGCCTCTATAATCGCCACATGCGGCGGCTTATCAAATTTCAAACGACGTACATCGTCTGGTTGCGCGATCGGATATGTATTCACCATGGACAAGAACCTTTTTCACGAATGGCGTTTTTTGCGTCACGCCCCATAAATTTTATTTTGTTATGGGTCTATGTCCTACGATATGTAGGTCGTATCCGTCAAGTCCGGCGACGAATTTGGGGTTATTTGTTATTAAAATCATTTGTTTGACACCCAAATCGCATAAAATCTGCGCCCCGATGCCATATTCACGGATCATTGTTTCGGGCGGTTTTACCCCTGTCAGGTTTTGCGATACCGCTTGTTTATTCTGATCGCGAAGCAATACCAACACACCGCGCCCTTCGGTGGCAATTTGTTCCAATGATAATGCGATCAAGGGGTCGGTTCCTCCACCAATGACATCATTTAAAAAATTAACAGCATGCATGCGCGTTAATACAGGCGCGCCATCCGCAACATCACCCAACACCAACGCCACATGTTCACCATATTCAATTGTGTTGGCGTAAACATGCATATCAAATTCTTTACCGTCCGCATAACGCGAGATAAATTTTTGCGATATCACACGTTCAATAATTTTTTCGGTGCGGCGGCGATAGGCAATCAAATCAGCAATCGTGCCAATTTTTAATTTATGTTGTTTGGCAAAGGGAATAAGATCGGGTAACCGCGCCATCGTGCCATCATCACGCATAATTTCACAAATAACAGATGCAGGAATTAACCCCGCCATGCGCGCGATATCCACCGCCGCCTCAGTATGCCCTGCGCGTACCAACACGCCGCCATCGCGCGCGCGAAGTGGAAACACATGCCCTGGCGTGACTAAATCAGAACTGCGGCATTGCTCATTAATCGCCACCTGAATTGTATGTGCACGATCGGCGGCGGAAATGCCAGTTGTGACACCCTCGGCAGCCTCAATTGATACCGTAAACGCTGTGCCCATGCGTGATCCGCGATTGGGACGCCCCGCTTCCATCATTGGTAATTCCAAACGATCAATTTTATCACCCGTTAAGGCCAAACAAATTAAACCGCGCCCTTCCTTTGCCATGAAATTAATCATATCGGGCGTTGCCATTTGCGCAGGAATAATTAAATCACCTTCATTCTCACGATCTTCGTCATCAACCAAAATAAACATGCGCCCATTACGCGCCTCGTCAATAATGTCTTCGGGCGATGATAATTGTTCGGCAAAAATATGTTGAGGTTGTGAATTTGTCATGCCGCTTTTCCCAAATGACGCGCGACATACCGCGCCAAAATATCAATTTCGAAATGGCATTGATCGCCAATATTTAATGCGCCCAAATTGGTAACATTCCAAGTATGCGGAATAATATTCACGCCAAATTGATTGTCATTGACTTCATTTACCGTCAAAGACACGCCGTTTAAGGTAATAGAACCTTTTGGCGCGATCATATTTTGAAATTCATGCGGAATTTCAAATTGCAAACGATGTGATCCGTTTTCAGGCGTCATTGATTTTAATGTCGCAAGCCCATCAACATGACCCGTTACGATATGCCCGCCCAATTCATCACCCATTTTCAAAGATGTTTCCAAATTAATTTTTGTACCGACATTCCATGATGATAAATTTGTTTTGGACAATGTTTCCGCCGATACATCTACAATAAAAGCATCATTCGTTTTTGAAATAACGGTTAGACAACACCCCGAACACGCAATTGATGCGCCGATATCTGTTGATGCCAATGGAAATGAAGGTTGAACGGCAATTACGAATTGAACATCATAGTTATAGCGAATAATTTTTTTCCGCACCGTTCCCATTGATGTGATAATACCCGTGAACATAGATTTATTCCTTTTGACCTTTGACCACCTGCATTTCATATAGGTCTTTGACGAATACTTTAAAGTCTTCTGGCTGATCAAAATCTTTATAAACCGAGGCATAACGAATATAGCCAACGCGATCAAGTTGCGCGAGCGAATGCATGACTAAATCACCAATATGACTTGCTTGAATTTCGCTCTCGCCGCTAGTTTCTAATTGGCGCACGATACTGTTGACCGCTTTGTTAATTTGCTCTTCCGTTACAGGACGCTTACGAAGCGCGATTTGCATGGAACGAAAAATTTTATCACGATCAAGCAATTGACGACGATCACCTGATTTCACCACCGTCATTTCGCGCAATTGAATCCGTTCAAAGGTTGTAAAACGACCACCACATTCAGGACACGCACGACGACGTCGAATGGCCAAACCATCCTCCGCCATACGCGAATCCTTTACTTGTGTCTCTTCACAACTGCAAAACGGACAATGCATATTTTATACATTCACATCGGTATAAATGGGGAATTTATCGCACAAAGCTTTGACCTTCGCGCGCACAGCTTTTTCAACGGCTTGGTTATTCTCTTCACCGTTGGCAACTAATCCATCAACAACTTCTAAAATCAATTCACCGATTAATTTCCATTCTGCTGCACCAAAGCCACGTGTTGTACCCGCAGGTGTACCCAAACGAATACCAGATGTTACATTTGGTGATGCTGTATCAAACGGAACAGAGTTTTTGTTACAAGTAATGCCCGCATGTTCAAGCGCGAGATCCACAACTTTGCCGGTCAAATTTTTTGGGCGAAGATCAACCAATACCATGTGTGAATCTGTGCCGCCAGATACGATATCCAAACCGCCTTTGATTAAAACATCGGCAAGGATGCGTGCATTATTTACGATGTCTTGCGCGTATTGTTTAAATGATGGTTGTAAGGCTTCGCCGAATGCAACCGCTTTGCCTGCAATGACGTGTTCTAATGGGCCGCCCTGCAAACCTGGAAAGATCGCTGAATTTATTTTTTTCGCGATATCGGCATCATTGGTCAAAATCAAACCACCGCGTGGGCCACGTAATGTTTTATGTGTTGTTGTACATGCAACATGCGCATGGGGGAACGGGCTTGGGTACGCACCACCAACAATCAAACCCGCATAATGCGCAACATCCGCAAATAAGAATGCACCCACTTTATCAGCGATTGCACGGAAACGCGCAAAATCAATCACGCGTGGATAGGCCGATGCACCCGCGATAATCATTTTTGGTTTGTGTTCTAAGGCTAAACGTTCGACCTCGTCAAAATCAATTAAACCATCTTCTTTGCGCACGCCGTATTGAACGGCATTAAACCATTTACCCGATTGATTTGGCGCAGCGCCATGGGTTAAGTGACCACCCGATGCCAATGACATTCCCAAAATTGTATCGCCCGGTTGTAATAATGCTAAATAAACACCTTGGTTTGCTTGTGAACCTGAATTTGGTTGTACGTTAGCAAATTCACAACCAAACATTTGTTTGGCGCGATCAATGGCGAGTTGTTCAACTTTATCAACAAACTCACAACCTTGGTAATAACGTTTATTTGGATATCCCTCAGCATATTTATTGGTGAGAACGGAACCTTGTGCTTCTAATACCGCACGTGAAACAATATTTTCCGATGCAATCAATTCAATCTGATCTTGCTGACGTTTTAATTCGCCTTTCATGTAACCAAATAATTCAGGATCAGAATTTACAATTGAACGGGTGAAAAAATCATTATTATTCATGGAGCAATCATCTTTCTTTACAGCGGCGGCGTTTGACATGGTTGTTTATCCTTTGATCTCTGGAGGGTTAGACAATTTGTTATTGCGAATTTCGTAACGGCCACCCAAATATTCCGTGGTCAAAAATGTGTTAAGGCAATCGAGCGATAATTCATCACCCATCACGCGTGCACCCAATACTAAAATATTCGCGTTATTATGTTCGCGCGATAAACGCGCCATGGTTTGGTGCAAACATAATGCGGCACGCATGTCAGGATAACGGTTTGCGGCGATCGCCATGCCAATGCCTGTACCGCAGATCAAAACACCCGCCTCAGCTTTGCCGCTCCGCAAAGCCTTTACCATTTCAAAGGCATAATCAGGGAAATCTGACCGTTCGGTATCATGCGCCCCCAAATCCAGCCAAGACACAGTTGTAACGGAATTTTTGAGGGTATTTTTCAGGTGGAAACCACCATGATCAGAAGCTATAGCGATGGTGCGGGTCATGACACAGGATATAGAATAAAGACCCATTGATATTCAAGGGAAAAACGCGGAATTTAGGGCTTTCGCACGGGTTTTTACCCCGAAACATCATCAGATCAGGAAATAATGCCTTTTTTGCGCAAAATATACTCTAATTTCTTAAGCGCGTTCTTTTTCAGAATATCTTCAGATGCGCCTGCAGGCCCCTGAATTGACACCTCGGTTAGGCTCAATTCGTCAAAGGCATTCACTTTGACAACTGATCCAATGGTGTGAAATTCAAAAATAACAGGGCGGTTCATAAAAAACATCAAATCATATTTTTGGAAAAATAACCATTCCATGATAAAATTTTAAGTATGACAAAAAATCCTTTTGATTGGGCTGACCCCCTTCTCCTTGAATTAGAATTTTCCGACGAAGAAAAAATGGTACGCGATAGCGCGCGGCAATTCGCACAAGATCGTTTGATGCCCGTCATCACCGAAGCCAACCGCCATGAAACTTTTGATCGATCAATCATGACCGATATGGGCGCGCTTGGGTTACTCGGGCCCACCATTCAGGGTTATGGATGCGCCGGCGTATCTGAAACCGCGTATGGTTTAATTGCTCGCGAATTAGAACGCGTTGATTCCGCCTATCGTTCGGCGTTTTCTGTACAATCATCATTGGTGATGTATCCGATTTATATGTTTGGATCCGAAGATCAAAAACAGAAATATTTACCTAAATTAGCAAGCGGTGAATTTATCGGTTGTTTTGGATTAACCGAACCAGATGGCGGGTCTGATCCATCAACCATGCGCACACGTTTGAAAAAAATTGCGGGTGGATATTCTCTGTCGGGCGCGAAACAATGGATTACCAATTCCCCCATCGCCGATGTGTTTGTCGTGTGGGCACAAGACGAAGATAATCAAACGTTAGGAGTCATTTTAGACAAAGATATGAAGGGTTTAACCGCGCCAAAGATCGAAGGGAAATTTTCACTTCGTGCATCAGTGACGGGCGGAATTATGATGGACGAAGTGTTTGTTCCCGATGCGAATGTGATGCCCAACGCGGTTGGGTTAAAATGCGCATTCATGTGTTTAAACAAAGCCCGTTTTGGTATTTCATGGGGCGTGATGGGCGCGGCCGAAGATTGTTGGCACCGCGCGCGTCAATATACACTTGATCGTGTGATCTACGGCAAACCGCTTGCGGGGCATCAATTAGTACAGAAAAAATTGGCCGATATGCAAACCGAAATCACATTGGGATTATTGGGGTCATATCGTTTGGGTCGTTTGATCGAACAAAATAAATATTCCCCTGAGGCTATTTCGATGATGAAACGAAATAATTGTGGCAAGGCATTAGACATTGCGCGCATCACGCGTGATATGCATGGCGGGAATGGTATTTCCGATGAATATCATGTTATTCGCCATATGATAAACCTTGAGGCCGTTAACACGTACGAAGGTACGCATGACATACACGCCCTGATTTTAGGGCGTGCACAAACAGGCATTCAAGCATTTAGTTGATATATTTATTAAACGGGTGCTCCAGCCATCGCATTTGCGACCACAGGCGGCGCTACACGAGCTGTAACATCATAGGTGCGCATCTCACCTACCGCTGGCGTTGTTGTACCACCGATTAAAGCATTTATTTCACGTGCTGTCTGTGTAATCGCAGGCGCCATACCATTGCGCATACCATCATCAGTAATTGTCATCTCAACTGCAGGTACGTTATTTGCACGTCCTGTAAATGTTAAACGCAAATCGTTATTTGTGCCGATAATACCGTCGTTTTTCGCAGAAACAACGCCAACGACATCTGCATTCGTACCTTGTGCTTGCATAAATTGCGTCAATGTTTGCGGACCATCGCGATTATCACGTGGGTTAAATACTTCAACTCTGATTGGGTGCGCAGGATCAGTATTTAACTGACGTTCTAATCCCGTTGGAATATCTTGCAATAATCGTGTCCGATCCCCACGGCTATTTTCAATCGACATATCCAAAACAACCACGCGTGGACGTGCGGGTGTAATAGATGTATCCGTTGCCGCTACATCTGCTGAAGCATCCGCTGCCTGTTCAGTGGGAGTCGCCGCAGGATGAAGCGCTGTATTTGCGGAGGCAATTGATGCATTTGTACGCGGACCATAAATACCATCGATGTTGATCTTACCATTTGTTAATGCCGTTTCATTTTGACCGAGCAAATATGACACACTTTGATATTCTGCAATTTGTTCGGGCGACATTGCACGAATACGCGTTTGCGATGCCGCGATTTCTTCAGGCGTTGCCACGCGATCAGCAGGTAAACCTGTGATTTCGTGATAACGCGTTTTGGCTAAACCATATAAATCAGGATGATTGGTTGCAGATAATGGGCCGCCCAATGCCGTGCGTGTTGCCACCATCGTTTCCGCGCCATTCACACCACCACGACCATGCAATTGACCAGGTGGGTTGCTGTCAGCAATATTTACCGCACCTTTTAATGCTGTGATTTCTGCTGTTGTTGCACCACCTGTTAAAAAGTTTGTAACTGCCGTTGTTACCGCTGCGGGCGCTGCTGCTGGGGCAGCCGCGACAGGCGCAGCTGCGGGCGCGGGAGCAGTTGTCGGTGATGTACCCGAAAATACACGCGCAGAATCAAGATTATCTAAGGTGAATGGTTGGCTTGCAACTGATGGATCTTGTGCAACACGGATAACAGACGCCATATAAGCGTTCACATCACCTAAAAATGGTGGGCGTTGTGCTGCTTGTTGCAATAAACGAAAATCAGCTTTTGCATCATTCGCATTTGTGTATGATCCGCCTGTAACACCATTGACCATCGATAACACACGAGAGCCTGTTGGCGTTGCCACTGCCGCACCTCGCGCATAAGCACCGTCAAGGTTGGTAAACATTTGCGAATTATAATTGATAAAATCTTGTAAATTTCGACCTGAATACGCTTGGTATCGAGCTGGTTCATCAGTGACCGTTACCTGACGTTGCCCGTTGGCAACCGCCAACATATGTTGATAGCTTTGCGCGATTTGTCCGATTGTCGTCATATTACACACCCTTTTTGTTATTCTGAATTCAGGCTTTTTGCCTTTGTTTCAGTAATCATATCAGGGGGTGGTTAACGAATCTTAAAAATTACGTAAATATTGAAATGATTTCTGATTTTTGTAAAAATCTTAGAAATCGGCATCATCCAAAGATGCAAGACCACTAAACGATGTTTGACCAGCCCAGAAACGCTCGAGCAATTTCATGGTGTGGATCAAATCAACCAGATCAGGATTCTCAACTTTAGAACTTGGCAATTTCTCTTCCTGTTTTTTAAGCATATCGGTCAAAACTTTGTGAAGAGATACACCTTTTTCGGTGAGTTTAATGCGAATGGAACGCTTATCATGCACCGAACGTTCTTGCGCAATATAACCGTTTTCGGTCATTTTTTTGACGTTATAAGATACGTTAGACCCCAAATAATAGCCGCGTAAAGTTAACTCCCCCACTGTCATTTCATCGGTACCAATCGAGTGCAAAATCATGGCCTGTACGTTGTTGATATCTTGCAGATTGCGGCGATCCAATTCGGTTTTGACTACGTCCAAGAAATAACGGTGCAGACGTTCAATCAATTGAATGGTTTCATAATATGGTGTCGTCACGGCAAATATCCTTTGAATGAATTTTGTGAATAAGAAAGAATCAATAAAGCTAAGTGTAACCTATCTATTCTGACGGTCTAGCCGTAAATTTATCGCTAAATAAAGTTAAAATTTAATTTAAGTACTCATCAATATTGAAATCATTGAGATCTTCGAGGGTACATGACCATGTTGGATTACGGTCTTTATCAACCACAACCGCCCGAACGCCTTCGATAAAATCAGGCTCCGCCATAAATTTTTCGGCCAGTTTCAAATCGCGGGCAATCACGGTATCAAAATCTTCTCCCTGTGCTTTTTTGATATGTTGCTCTGCTACGCGGAAGCTGAGCGGGGAATAGGATGGATCATATGAAATATCCTGTTTTATTGGTAATTTAGGAGAAATATTTA
>JBIICJ010000069.1:0-8287 GCA_044238965.1 Micavibrio sp.
CCAAACCTTTTTTCGACAACACGGTCGCAATCGCCGCCGTCAACGTCGTCTTACCATGGTCAACGTGACCAATCGTTCCAATGTTACAATGCGGCTTCGTCCGCTCGAATTTCTCTTTTGACATTTTAAAGTTTCCTTCCTTAATTAAATTTCTTGTTATCGCTTATGCAGCTAATTTCTTTTTCACATCTTCCACAATATTTGGCGGCACTGGTTCATAATGATCAAAGGTCATTGAGTATTGAGCGCGACCTTGTGACATTGAACGCAAATTATTGATGTAACCAAACATGCTCGATAATGGAACCATACATGAAATGACTTTGGCATTACCGCGATCATCCATACCTTGGATTTGACCACGACGTGAGTTCAAGTCACCAATGATATCGCCCATGTAATCTTCTGGCGTTACAACTTCGACTTTCATCACTGGCTCAAGCAATTGTGGGCCTGCTTTTTGCATACCTTCTTTGAAGGCTGCGCGTGATGCAATTTCGAATGCTAACGCAGATGAGTCAACATCGTGGTAAGCACCATCAATCAAACGAACACCAAAATCAACAACAGGGAAGCCTGCGATGATACCTGATTCTTTCGCACCCTTGAGACCTTTTTCAACGCCTGGGATATATTCACGAGGAACGGCACCGCCAACGATTTCAGATTTGAATTCATAGCCCAAACCAGCTTCGCGTGGCTCGAATACCAATGTAAGACGCGCAAACTGACCAGAACCACCTGATTGTTTTTTATGTGTGTAATCAACTTCAGCAGCACGTGTGATGGTCTCACGATATGCAACCTGAGGTGCGCCAATATTCGCTTCAACTTTAAATTCGCGCTTCATACGATCAACGAGGATTTCAAGGTGCAATTCACCCATACCTTTGATGATGGTTTGACCTGATTCATGATCAACAGCTACGCGGAATGAAGGATCTTCTGCCGCCAAACGTTGCAATGCTGTTGACATTTTTTCTTGGTCAGCTTTGGTTTTCGGCTCAACTGCAATCTCGATCACAGGCTCAGGGAATTCCATACGCTCAAGAACGATTGGTTTTGCAGGATCGCATAATGTGTCACCCGTTGTTGTGTCTTTTAAACCAACCAAGGCAACGATATCACCAGCATAAGCTTCTTTGATTTCTTCACGGTTGTTAGCGTGCATTAGCAACATACGGCCAAGACGTTCTTTTTTATCTTTGACAGTATTTGTTACGTAAGAACCCGCTTCGAGTTTGCCTGAGTAAATACGAGCGAACGTTAGTGTACCCACGAATGGGTCATTCATGATTTTGAATGCCAATGCAGAGAATGGCGCATCATCGGTACATGGACGTGAATCATCTTCGTCTGAGTCAACTTTTTTACCTTTGACATCGCCAATATCAAGTGGGCTTGGCAAGAAATCAACAACCGCATCAAGAAGTGTTTGCACACCTTTGTTTTTGAAAGCTGAACCGCATAACATCGGAACCATTTTCGATGCCAATGTACCTTTGCGCATACATTTTTTCAGTGTTGCAACGTCAATCTCTTTACCTTCAAGGTAAGCTTCCATTGCTTCATCATCATATTCAACTGCTTTTTCGATCAATTTCGCGCGATATTCTTCGGCTTGAGCTTGCATATCAGCGGGAATGTCTTGTTCGGTGAATGTTGCACCAAGATTATCTGAATCCCAAACAATTGCTTTCATTTTCAAAAGGTCAACAACACCTTTGAATTCGCTTTCCGCACCGATTGGTAAGTTCAATACAACTGGATTTGCGCCCAAACGTTTTTCAACGTCAGATACGCAACGGAAGAAATCCGCACCAATTTTATCCATTTTATTTGAGAACACGATACGCGGCACTTTATATTTATCGCCCTGGCGCCATACGGTTTCTGTTTGTGGCTCAACACCTTGGTTTGAATCAAGCAAACATACCGCACCATCAAGTACGCGCAATGAACGTTCTACTTCAATTGTGAAATCAACGTGGCCTGGGGTATCAATGATGTTAAAACGGAATTGTTTATTCGGGGCTAAGCTGTCCGCCGCGCCTGTCCAGAAACAGGTTGTTGCCGCAGAGGTAATGGTAATACCACGTTCTTGCTCTTGCTCCATCCAGTCCATGGTCGCCGCGCCATCATGCACTTCACCGATTTTGTGTGATTTACCAGTATAATACAAAACGCGTTCGGTACATGTTGTTTTACCCGCATCAATGTGCGCCATGATACCAAAGTTACGATAATACTGAAGTGGATATTCGCGAGCCATTTTTTAAATCCCTATGATCCTAAATCTTTTCTTACCAGCGATAATGAGCAAACGCACGGTTCGCTTCTGCCATTTTGTGTGTGTCGTCGCGTTTTTTCAAAGCGGAACCACGATTATTGACGACTTCTAAAATTTCAGCCGCCAAACGCTCTTCCATGGTGTTCTCACCACGTTTACGAGCCGCATCACGCAACCAACGCATTGACAAAGCATAACCACGATCTTGACGAACTTCGACAGGAACTTGGAATGTAGCACCACCAACACGACGTGAACGTACTTCGATGTCTGGTTTTACTTTGTTGATGGCATGAAGAATGACGGCCAAACCTTTATTCACTTTTGACAACTCAGGATTCAAATCCAAATCATTTGCAACTTTCACTGATAAAATTTCAATTGCACCGTAAACGATTTTTTCGGCAGCTGATTTTTTACCGCGTGTCATCACTACGTTGATGAATTTTGACAACATCACATTCCCGAATTTTGGATCAGGAAGGATTTCGCGTTTTTCTGCACTATGACGACGTGACATATCTATATCCTCTCAAATTACTTAGGCTTCTTCGCGCCATACAATGAGCGCGATTGCTTACGATCTTTAACACCTTGGGTATCCATTGCACCGCGAACGATGCGGTAACGAACACCCGGTAAATCTTTTACACGTCCGCCGTGCACAAGAACAACGGAGTGCTCTTGCAAATTGTGGCCTTCACCACGGATGTAGCAAATAACTTCAAGGCCAGTTGTCAAACGAACTTTGGCAACTTTACGAAGCGCTGAGTTAGGCTTTTTCGGTGTTGTTGTATAAACACGTGTGCACACACCACGAACTTGTGGGTTTTGCTTCAATGCTCGGTTAATTTTACGAGCGACCTGTTTGACCCGCGGTTTGCGGACTAATTGTTGTACGGTTGGCATGGATGCTCAAACCTCTCCTTTAGTAAAAAAGTCTATAAATGTTGTGGATGAGTGTGGTCGTAGCGCGAATACAGGGGCAGAGTCAAGGGATATTCCCTTGATTTCTTGAGCCAGTGCATAGCATCACGGACATTCCCGAAGGAATTTTTAGAACGGTGTTTGACAATTAAATCCCAATAAAATCAAAGGGTTATAAAAGTCACAAGACCCGCTCATCCAAACAAGTTGGCGGACTATATCCCAATAATTTCAATAGTGTCAATTGTTATTTTAAAGATTCTTTTAGAAATATGATAAGCGCGAAAGAAACGATTTTTATATTCCCTCCCTCGACCATAAATACAACCTAAACACGAAAAATTCCATAACGCTTATTTTATTGACATAAGTTTAATGTTTTTGATAAATTGCCTTTCAGAGACACAATCCTGTGACCCTCAGTGAAAGACTGCGTTATATTGTATGAGTTTTAAAACCAACCAAGATCGCCGACGATCGGTCAGCACTGTGGTAGCTGGCGTTATGCCCCAAGCCACATATCGCGATCATTGGCAAAAGGCCGTAAGAGAATTCAAGAACAACGCGCAAGATCCTGATTTTGCCGAGATATTCGTGCGCGATGCTGCGCGAATGGAACTCTTCATCAATAAATTGACAGAGCGAAAAAAATCATCTCACGCCGCCACTGCTATTTCATATTTTTTGAGTCATCGCCACGTTTTTAATCGGCTTTCAATTCTCAATAAAGAAGCGGCTATTTTACCATGGGTGGAATCACTTGATACATCTGAACAACGAGCACGCGTATTAAAATCAAATGCATGGTTACGAAATATTGTGCGCAGCTCTGGTAAAGAAAAATTTATTCCAACTATATCTAGTTTATTAGATAGCTTAAGTACGGATGATTTAAGAGCTACAATTTTGAGTGAAACTGGATATGTACGTCACGTCGTCGATAGTTATTTGCCGCGTGATAAAGCGCGTGAGTGGCTCGATAAAATTGCACCGAAAGTATAAATAAAAAAGGCGGATCAATGCCCGCCTTTTTCAAATAAAATTCTAATTTTTTTAAATTATACTTTTTCAACCTGCGTGAATTCTAATTCGACAGGTGTCGCACGACCAAAGATTGATACCGATACTTTGAGACGTGATTTGCCTTCGTCCACTTCCTCGACTGTTCCTTCGAATGATGCAAACGGGCCTTCCATGACTTTGACTTTTTCGCCAATATCGTAATGGATAGATGATTTTGGTTTGACACCACCTTCTTTAATCGCAGTGATTAAACGTTCAGCTTCTTTATCCGACACAGGTGACGGTTTGTTTGCCGCACCTAAAAAACCTGTAACCTTTGGCGTATTTTTGACTAAGTGCCAGACTTCATCAGACATTTCAATTTTTGCCAACACATAACCAGGAAATACTTTTTGTTCTTTGGCAACACGTTGACCGCGTTTGACTTCCATGACCTGTTCGGTTGGAATTAAAATATCTTCGATCTTATCTTCAAGACCTTGTTTTTTGCATTTTTCGCGAATCGATTCCGCAACTTTTGCTTCAAACCCTGAATAAACGTGTAATACATACCAACGTTTTCTGGCCGTAGTTGTCATGATATTATTCCTTTCACATCAAAAAATCTTATCTGTTATTATTCAATCAACCTAAACCTAAAATGAAACGGATAATGAATGAGATCACTTGATCAGCTAAAAACAAGAACAATGATGCAACCAATACCATTACAAACACAGCAATTGTACCTTGTGTGGTTTCTTGTCTGGTCGGCCATGTGATTTTTTTCACTTCCGATTTTACTTGTTTCAAAAATTCAAACGGTGACGAACGCGCCATAATTTATATCCCTTTTCGTTTTCCCTGTAAGACCCTTCAGCATTTGTGCGCCCAGAGGGCGTTTTAGTATGATGATAGTCATGTATGGGAATATGAATGTTATAGCGACCCAAGCCGCGCCTGTCCAGCCCAGAATGAGCACACAGTAAAAACAAGGTAAGGTTGGCTTATTTTTCAGGTTTTTTCTGAAATAACGGCGCCAATAGTATGACCAAAATAATGGCCAAAACAGGGAATAATAGATAATGAAGCTTATCAGGGGGAACCAAATGTCCCACACCATAACCCAACCACGGCAATCCAGCCCCCCAGATCAAAGCCCCCCAAAATGAGTAATTGAAAAATTGCGTTTTATTCATGCCCGCAATACCCGCCAAGAATGGGGCGACCGTGCGCGCCACAGGTAAAAACCGCGCGATAATGATGCCAGCGCATCCATATTTATCAAATAATCTCTGGGTTTTTTGCAAATGATCATTGGTTACGAATTTTGATGCGTATTTTTGAGCAAACGGCAAACCATAACGCGCGCCCAACCAATAGCCAAGGCAATTTCCCAATAACGCCACGATAAAACAACCACCAGACATAAGCCAAATGTTAAAATATCCCTGTTTGGCGAGTACGCCCGCGGCAAATAGTAATGTGTCCCCTGGCAATAAAATGCCAAATAAAAGCCCCGTTTCGGTAAAAATTGTGGCCCAAATACCAGTATACCCCAAGGCGTGAATCAGAGAAATTAAATCCATAGAGATCTATTTAGCATTATTACACGTAAATACAATTAGCATCCGTAAACGTTAAAAGAGTTACCCCAAAGGACTATCAATCACTATTTTTACAATACCCGCCCATGCTCAAAAGGAACAAAAAATGTTACTCCCACAAACCGCCTATGATTTCTCATTTACATCCCTTACGTCTAATGAACCTCTCGCTTTATCCTCATACAAAGGTAAGGTGATTATGGTTGTCAACACTGCATCAAAATGCGGGTTTACAGGTCAATATGAAGGGCTGGAAAAACTGTACAAAACTTATAAAGACAAAGGTCTTGTGATTATTGGCGTGCCATCAAATGATTTTGGCGCGCAAGAACCAGGCACAAAAGAAGACATTGCTACGTTCTGCAAAAAAAATTATGGCGTGACATTTCCAATGGCAGACAAAGAAATTGTATCTGGCGCAAATGCACATCCGTTTTATAAATGGGCGTATGATGTTCTCGGGTTTGGCACTGCGCCAAAATGGAATTTTCACAAATATGTGATTGGGCGCGATGGGCAATTGGTTGATTATTTTAACTCAACAACTGAACCAAATGCGCCTAACGTTATCAAAGTGATTGAAAGCACATTAGATAAGAAATAAATTTTTATAGCTTGAAGGGGAGTTTGCGCCGCATGGCAGGGGCAGAGGGACTCGAACCCACGGCCTACGGTTTTGGAGACCGTCGCTCTACCAACTGAGCTATACCCCTAAACATTTGGCGTTATTCTTTGCCTATTTAAATTAAATTTGCAAGAGGTAACTTAATTACACGTATTTTTGACTATGGTGTTGGATCTATGGGCCCTTTATCATTATGTGGGCGCGAAATATGCGGGCGTGCCTCTTCACGGGAGGCAGATGGGATTAGCCTTCCTGCATTAGGCTGACTTATATCAACATTAAGTTTGGATGAACCAATCGATGCAGAATCAATTTTTAAAGGCTTAGGAATACTAATTATTTTTTCATGATGAAAGTCAGATGGTTTATGTCTATCGAATGCTCCGAAAGGAAGGCGCTTATTAGCCAAATATGAAGGTGTTTCTTCTATATCAACGACATCCCTCTTAGTTGATGCAGATCTATCCCAAAAGCGACCTAAAATTCTTCCAATAAATGACATGCTATTCTCCTGTTCTATCCCTGAATTTGCTAACACTAGCGTGATGTTTTTTTAAATCACAAGAAAAAACCCCGCGGGATGCGCGGGGTTTTTAAAATTGTTTTTATTACAGTTGCTTACTCAACGATTTTCGCAACGACGCCTGCACCAACGGTACGACCACCTTCACGGATCGCGAAACGAAGTCCTTCGTTCATCGCAATCGGGCAGATGAGTTTGACTGTCAAGTTCACGTTATCACCAGGCATCACCATCTCGGTACCTGCTGGCAATTCAACTTCACCAGTTACGTCCGTTGTACGGAAGTAAAATTGCGGACGGTAGTTCGCAAAAAATGGTGTGTGACGTCCACCTTCTTCTTTTGACAAAATATATGTCTCAGCTGTGAACTTGGTGTGTGGCTTGATTGATCCAGGCGCGCACAATACTTGACCGCGCTCGATATCTTCGCGTTTAGTCCCGCGGAGCAACGCACCAATGTTATCGCCAGCTTGACCTTGATCCAACAACTTACGGAACATCTCAACGCCCGTTACAGTTGTCTTCACAGTGTCTTTGATACCAACGATTTCGATCTCTTCACCAACTTTAACAATCCCTTGCTCAACACGGCCAGTTACAACAGTACCGCGACCTGAGATTGAGAACACGTCCTCAACAGGCATCAAGAATGGACGGTTAATCGGACGCTCTGGTTGTGGGATAAAGCTATCAACAGCATCCATCAACGCCATGATTGCATCTTCACCAATCGCCGCATCGCGACCTTCCAAACCAGCTAATGCTGATCCTTTGATGATCGGGGTGGTGTCGCCAGGGAAATCATATTTTGACAACAAGTCACGGATTTCCATTTCAACCAATTCTAACAATTCTGGATCATCAACCATGTCCACTTTGTTCATGAACACAACCAATGATGGAACGCCAACCTGACGCGCAAGCAAAATATGTTCGCGTGTTTGTGGCATTGGACCATCAGCCGCTGACACAACCAAGATCGCGCCATCCATTTGCGCCGCACCAGTGATCATGTTTTTGATATAATCTGCGTGGCCTGGGCAATCAACGTGCGCGTAGTGACGGTTCGCTGTCTCGTACTCAACATGTGATGTTGAAATCGTGATACCACGTGCCTTCTCTTCTGGCGCTTTATCAATCGATGCGTAATCCATCGCTTTCGCCAAACCTTTTTTCGACAACACGGTCGCAATCGCCGCCGTCAACGTCGTCTTACCATGGTCAACGTGACCAATCGTTCCAATGTTACAATGCGGCTTCGTCCGCTCGAATTTCTCTTTTGACATTTCTCGTATATCTCTCGTTTTTTAAAG
>JBIICJ010000012.1:0-31707 GCA_044238965.1 Micavibrio sp.
AATTCACAAGCTCTTGGAAGTTTTCAACTTCGATTTTCGACCCATCGCGGAATGAAATTTCCAAATGATTTTCAGCGGTCAAATTCATCGACTTGATACTATCTTGTGGGAAGGACAATGTATTGACTTCGCCAGCCTTCAGGCTCACGGGCATGTCGAATACTTTGTTCGCGTTGGAATCTGCGGTGGTGGTATCTTTGGGCATAGTAATCTCCCTCTATGCAAAATCAGGCTCGATAAAAGTGATCTTTTATCCTAAGCCAGTGTTATTAACAAATTTATAAGGTAATAGCACGCCATTTTTACGGGATTTACCCCCGAGAGTCAACAATTATGTTAACAAAAAGTAAAAATTTCCATCATTTTGCCACAATTCGTTGAATCGAAAGGAATTTTACAGAATTCTAATTCACGCATTAGTTGCAAATTGCGACACAATATATTTAGTTTCCATAAATTCATAGAGTGAATCGGGGCCGCCTTCGCGCCCGATACCCGATTCTTTACGCCCGCCAAATGGCAAACCCGAATCAACAATCATGGCCGTATTGCACCCAATCATGCCATATTCCAGTTTTTGCCCCACACGCCGCGCCTGAAACGGGTCTTGCGTATAAAAATAGGCCGCAAGTCCAAATTGCGTATCATTTGCAGCCGCAATCACCTGATTTTCATCATGAAAGCGATATAACGCTAATAAAGGGCCAAAAATCTCCTCATCCGCGATCCGCATATTCGGCAAAACTGATTCAACCAAAACGGGAGCTTTAAAATATCCATTGTTATTAAAAGAGGTAGGGCATGGTTCTGAAATCGCCGCGCCCTTGTCCCGTGCGTCATTCAATAACGCGCCAACTTTTTCAAAAGCTTTGTCATTAATCAACGGCCCTAATGTGGTTCGCACATCACGGCCATCGCCCACAACCATATTTTTTATTTTGTCTTTTAATTTTGCAACAACCTGATCATAAATTTTATCCGCGACATAAACACGATTGGCGCAAATACATGTTTGCCCCGCATTGCGAAATTTCGATGTCATCACACCATCAACCGCGCGATCAAGATCCGCCGATTCAAAAATAATAAACGGTGCATTACCGCCCAATTCGAGAGAAATATTTTTCACCGTACCCGCAGAATTTGCCATGATAATTTTACCAACCTGCGTTGATCCCGTGAATGAAACCTTACGAATACGTTCGTGCGTTGTTAAAATCTTTCCAACATCAGCAACGCGTGCCCGTGAACAAGGGACAACATTAAATACGCCCGACGGTACGCCCGCCTGATGCGCGAGGGATGCCAATGCCAATGCGGATAAAGGCGTATCTTCCGCAGGTTTTAATATAACAGCGCATCCCGCCGCCAGCGCAGGCGAAACTTTGCGCGTAACCATACTGTGTGGAAAATTCCATGGCGTGATCGCCGCCACAACGCCCACAGGTTCATGGGTAATTTCCGCATGCACATCAGCGCGCATGTCTGGAATAATTTTGCCATACACGCGATATGATTCCTCAACTGACCAGCGTACGGCATCGGCATTACCAATTTCTGCGCGTGCCTCAACCAACGGCTTTCCCTGTTCCATTGTCATTAATTCAGCAAGCGTTTCTTTGTATTCTAAAATTAAATCACGCCATTTGTTTAAAATTTTTGCGCGATCTGACACCAACATATTTGCCCATATTTTTTGTGCGCTGTGCGCACATAAAATCGTACGTTCAATCTCATCATTTGTCACATCACTCACATCACAAATTTTTGTGGCGGTGGCGGGATTCAAAACAGGAAATGATTGCGTCGATGAAATCCACTCCCCATTGATAAACGCATGCGGACGAACAAAAGAAGGGAGAGAATAAGATGTCATAAAATCAATTTAAGCTCTATTGTATAAAATCTCTAGAGCAAAAGTGATTCCGTATAATTGTGCATAAGATGTGGATAGATCGGTGCGCATTTTTTAATCAGTGAATAGTATCAAATACTTCATGGATTTAAAGGGTCATGTGTACAAAATCTGATGCAAAAAAAATAATTTTTGAAATGCATTTTTTTCTGGACTCATGTCCGAAAACGAGTCACGCTGAATTTATCGAAACATAATCGATTTTATAAATCATGCCTTTCGGGGATCATTTTTAAATGACGTTATGAATTGTACGGAATGAGTGGTTCTCATTCCAAAGTTTTGAACGAAGGGGTAACCCGCCATTGACCACATGATGGCATCCGTAAGGAAAACGTCAAAACTTAAAGAAACATCTGAGCTAGTTACCAAGCCGCATAACCTCAACCCGTCGTCGTGGACGAAAAAACATTTGGCAGAGGTCATGATAAATATGCGGTTCCGTAAGGACGATCCAAAGTTTGGTTTTTGGCCGTGATGATGATTTCGAAATGATAGTTTGGGGCACCAAACATCGCGTGGTTGACAGCCACGATAAATAAGGGCTGCAGCGGGTACGCAGCCTATAAAGTTGGATAGGAAACAACGTCGCTCGTTTAACTATCAGGCTTGAGTTTGTGGTACGACCCCATCAATATGGCAAGATCTTGAGTAAAATCTTGCATTTTGACCATGATGGAGCCTATACTCCCAACGGATCCCAGTACGATCCTTGTGCTACACGGGCAAACTGTGTGGATACGAGGGTGAGGTACTGGGATCTTTTTTTGTGCTCATTTCCTATATTAGGAAAACTTAATTTTCAAATTTGGTCACTATATTGATTTCTGCCATTCTTTTTTCTAGACTGCATTGCAACACACTCTTATAAGCATTTGGGCTATGGCATTAAAATTTGATCGCGTTTCTGTTTTGGTCGTGGAAGACACGGGTCCAATGCGTAAGTTGATTGTCTCTATTTTAGAGACGTTCGGCTTTGCGAAAATATATCATGCAGAAGATGGTAATTCTGGCTTTCAAGAATTTAAAAAAAATAATCCTGACATCGTTTTGGTTGATTGGTTGATGCGCCCTGTCGATGGGCTTGAGATGGTTCAACAAATTCGGAATAATCCCCTATCACCTAATCGCCAAGTTCCGATCATTATGGTCACAGGTTATAATGCTCTCTCCCGCGTTAAAGAGGCGCGCGATCATGGTATTACGGAATTTTTAGTAAAACCCTTTACCGCACGCGATTTAGCGAAACGTATTTCGCATGTTATCAATACCCCGCGCGACTTTGTGGAAGCCCCTGGCTTCTTTGGGCCCGACCGCCGCCGCCGCAAAGATAACAATTATGAAGGTCCTTTCCGTCGTACTACGGATGATGTTAAACGTCGTTTTGTTCAATCATCAGAGGCAAATGACACTTCTTCCCCTGAGCAACGTTGGGAAATTACCACCGATTAAATGATTTATTAATAAAATCATACGATCATATTCTTTTAAACCTATAAAAACTTATGATAAGCACATGACCAAAGCGCGCATTCACAAAGCATCACGATCTCTGCAGATTAAAGCAGGGACTGGAGACATCGCTGAAGAGAAAATTACCCAAGCCGAAGTAGTGATTGAACAAAACACCGAAGATTTTGCGCCTATTGCAAAAGAATTTTTAGATCGTTTGCTCAATGGTATTCAAGTTGCTATGGCTGAAGGCGCAGATTTATCAAAAAACCAAATATTAAAAATGGGCATGACCCAACCTGTGATGGAACTCAAAGCCAATGCGCGTATGTTTAAATATGATTTGGTAACATCGCTTGCCAATATCATGCTTGGGTTTTTAGAAAACGTCAAAGAATTAGACAAAGATGCCATTCAAATTGTTGATGCACACCATAAAACTTTATCCGCAATTGTTTTGAAAAAAATGGCGGGTAATGGTGGCGCGAATGGCGCATTATTACAAACAGAATTAGAAGATGCGGTTGAGCGTTATTTCAGCAAACGCCGTAAAACAACAGCTTCACCATCATAATTAATTTAGAATTTTAGACGCAAGGCTTCGGTAACTTGCGGCAATTTGCGCACCTGTTCCAATAATGTCTCAGGCAACTCTGCATCCAATGATACCAGTGCCAAAGCGCCATTTCCATTATCCAAACGACCCAAACGAAAATCAGCAATATTTTGATTTTGATCTCCCAAAATTGTACCAACACCGCCGATCAAACCAGGTTGATCAAGATTTCGGATATACAGCATATTGGGCGTTAACGCCGCATCGATTTTTACGCCTTCGATATCAACCAAACGTGGCTCTTTACCGCCCATCAAAATTCCCGTGATGGTACGCGCACCATTGTCACCATGAATGGTTAGACGCATACCTGATGGCCATGCAGGATCGTCTTCAGTGCGCGTTTCCGATATCGTGATCTTTTTATCTTTGGCAATTTGTAATGCGTTGACCATGTTCACGCTGTCTGATTGTGTTTTCAGCAAATCCGCCACAAGACAAGATGTGAGTGGTTTTACATTTAATTTTGCCGTGCGGCCCAAATATTCCACCTCAATTTTATTAATCACACCCGCATTTGTTTGGCCTGCAAAACTACCCATTTGCGATGCCAATATCATATAAGGGCGTAATTTTGGTGCATCTTCCGCACTAATTGACGGCATATTCACCGCATTGGTAATCGCACCTTTGAGCAAATAATCTGACATTTGTTCGGCAATTTGAATGGCAACATTCACTTGTGCCTCGCTCGTGCTCGCGCCCAAATGCGGCGTGCAAATTAATTTTGGATGACCAAATAAAATGTTCTGTTCAGCTGGTTCAACTTCAAATACATCCAACGCCGCACCAGCAACATGACCTGAATCCAGCGCGTCTTTTAAATCAGATTCCACAATCAAACCACCACGTGCGCAATTGACAATGCGCACACCTTTTTTCATTTTGGCAAATGCGTCTTTGTCAATCATACGGTTTGTTTTATCCGTTTTTGGCACATGAATGGTGATGAAATCGGCGCGCGCATAAAGATCGTCTAACTCAACACGCTCAACGCCCAATTCTGCTGCACGTTCATCTGATAAAAATGGATCATACGCAATCACGCGCATTTGCAGACCCAAACCACGATTGGCAACGATGGCGCCGATATTGCCGCATCCAATCACGCCCAAGACTTTGCCGTATAATTCAACGCCCATGAATTTTGATTTTTCCCATTTGCCCGCATGAGTTGATGCGTTGGCTTCGGGAATTTGGCGCGCGAGCGACATCATCATCGCAATCGCATGTTCCGCCGTTGTGATTGAATTTCCAAATGGTGTATTCATAACCACCACACCTGCCGCTGTTGCCGCTGGTACATCAATTGTATCAACGCCGATACCCGCGCGCCCCACAACTTTTAAATTTTTGGCGGCCGCAATGACAGGCGCCGAAATTTTTGCCGATGATCGCGCGGCGATACCATCATAATTTGCAACAATTTCCGTCAATTCTTCGGGGGATAATCCTGTTTTGATATCAACATCGACACCATTACGGCGGAAGATTTCTTCCGCCTGTTTATCCATTTTATCAGCAATTAAAACTTTGGGGGCACGTGCGTTTGACATGGAGAGATAATCCTTTGGTTGCAAGGTATTTTTGTAGCATGGCATCAGAGGTGTGAATAGAGGAAATTAGATTTACAATACGTCTAATTTATTAAAAAATTCAACAGCACGCCTTTTTATCATCTCTTCAAATTGTTCATATTGAGACAAAGGCGGGGCGTTGACTGATACATACCGTATATTTGGATCATGTTGAATATTACGAAGCGCCCGTTCAAATACAAATCGTGCCCGTTCCATATGATAATCAGATGTGATAAACGTTACATTAGAAATACAATTCCCTTTTAAAAACATAGCCGTTTGAATGGCATTTGCATTTGTTGTTTCAGCATGATCTTCGAAAATACTACGCCCAATTTCAGGAATTAAATCTTCATGACGATTAGCAGTTAATACATCTGCCAAGGTTACATCGCGATCAACACCCGAGATATACAAAAGTGGATTCTGATCTTGATGATGAAGGTAAAGTTGTAAAGCTGTTGGAACACGTCCCTGCCCACCTGTGAGAGTTACAAACGTAGGAGAATGATTTTGTGATGATGGAGGGCATGTTTTCGCCGTTAATTGTTCAAATACTGTAAGTGATTGTGGTTGAACTGTATCGCCAGGAATCATGCTGATGGCACCAAAGATACCCACCATCGCAACGGGACGCGCCATTTTCTGAAACAGCGTTCGCAGCGCAGGGAGACGCGATGTCATAGATAGTGATATTTTATTCAGCATACATTATGACTACTCCCCTTATGGGGTGGGGTCAAGTAAAACCGACTTAGTGCGCTGATTTTATTTCGCCGTACGCCCAATCAAGCCATGGTAATAATGCTTGAATATCGGCCATTTCCACCGTGGCGCCGCCCCAAATGCGGAAGCCGGGAGGCGCCGTCACATAGGAATTGATATCATACGCCACACCTTCTTTTTCCAACATTGATGTAATGGTCTTTAATTTCGCGCGTTGAGTGTCCTCATCCAACGCCGTAAACCACGGGTCTGTGACTTTCAAACAAATAGATGTGTTCGAACGTATAGCAGGATCTTCAGGCAAAAATCCAATCCAATCTGATGCCGAAACCCAATCAGAAATCGCGCGTAAATTATTTTCCGATCGTTTCATTGTACCGCGCCATCCGCCCAATGTTTGTACCCATTTCAGTGCATCCAAACAATCTTCGACCGCGAGCATTGATGGTGTGTTAATTGTTTCGCCAACAAACACACCCTCTAATAATTTACCTTTTTTCATGAGGCGGAAAATTTTTGGCAAGGCACGATCAGGCGTAAATGTATTTAATCGTTCAACCGCGCGCGGGGATAATACGATCATGCCGTGTGCGGCCTCACCGCCCAATACTTTTTGCCATGACCATGTGGTAATATCTAATTTTGACCAATCCATTTCGTAGGCAAATACAGCCGATGTCGCATCACAAAATGTTAAGCCTGTGCGATCCGATGCAATCCAATCATGATTGGGAATGCGCACGCCCGACGTTGTACCATTCCATGTAAAGACAACATCATGATCTTTGTTGACTTGAGATAAATCAGGCAATTCGCCATAGGGAACTTTCAATGTACGTGCGCCGTCTAATTTTAATTGCCCAACGACATCTTCCATCCATTCGCCGCCAAAATTTTCCCATACCAATACATCAACAGGTTTTGCGCCCATCATTGACCACATCGCCATTTCAATCGCGCCTGTATCCGATGCTGCCACAATGCCAATTTTATAATCATCGGGAATGCCAAGCGTTTGGCGGTGAAGTTCAATGACCTCTTTTAATTTTGCTTTACCGCCCGTCGCGCGATGTGATCGCCCTAAAAACGCACCCGATAAATTTTCCAATGACCAACCAGGGCGTTTGGCACAAGGCCCCGATGAAAAATTAGCGCAATATGGTTTGATGGTGGGTTTGGTCATGACACATCCTTTAAAAGATCATAAATCTGATCAAAATACTTTAATCATTGTTTGCAAAAGCGCAAGGGAATGATACATCTGGATCATGAATTTTGCCCTTGTTTTTATCTCATCTGATTTGCGCCCATCCCACATTGCCATGATTGAATCATGGTGTGATGATCATCATATTCGGTTTTCAATCCGCCCGCGTTGGTTATCCATGCACAAAGCCATTGAAATGATGGTGGATGACACACCGCGCCCCGACCAATGGCAAAGTTTGAAAACATTACTCGCGCCGCATCATATTGATGTATTAATGACACCCGCACAAAATCGCCGTAAAAAATTATTGCTGGCCGATATGGATAGCACCATTGTTACCACCGAAACTTTGGACGATATTTCACACGCGGTTGGGTTACATGACAAAGTCGCCGCGATTACCCAACGCGCTATGAACGGTGAATTAGATTTTTTTGAAGCCGTCAAATCACGCGTCAAATTATTGGCGGGTGTTCCTGTATCAGTATTAAACGACACATTGCGCGCGATAAAATTGCACAATGGCGCGCATGAATTAGTGCAAACGATGAAACATTTTGGCGGCGTTTCGATTTTATTATCAAATGGATTCACCCATTTCACCATGGCAATTGCCGATTTAGTGGGGTTTGATCATCACCACGGCAATCAATTTGAAATTGAAAATAGCACGTTAACGGGGCGCATTATTGAACCCATTCAAGACAAATCAACCAAATTAAAAAAATTACATGAATATACGGAAAAATTATCAATCACATCTGATCATGTGATTGCCGTGGGTGATGGCGCCAATGATATTCCGATGTTAGAAGCCGCAGGCATAGGCGTTGGGTATTACCCCAAACCAATTGTTAGAAAGCATATTCAAAATATTATTGAATTTACGGATTTGAAATCTTTGTTATACTTACAAGGGTACGACGATAACCATATCGATCATGCATTACATTCGACATGCAAGGGACACCAACATTAATGGCAACATCATCACAACCGAAATATAAAATTTCTGATGCCGAACTTGAAGATTTAATTCACAAATATTGCCGTGATTTTACTGCGCTCGCGCGTCTCGATCGGTTTGACCCCATCACAGGTCGTGATGAAGAAATTGATCAGGCTATTTTAATTTTATTACAAAAGGGTCGTAAAAATGTGGCCTTACTCGCGCCCGCGGGCGTTGGTAAAACCGCTTTATGTGCAGGTTTGGCACAAAAAATCGTATCAGGCAATGTACCTGAATATTTAAAAGATGCGCGATTGTTAGAAATTGATTTAGCATCGATGGCGGGTGGTACATCAGGCCCATCGGAATTTCAAGGGCGATTTTTACCATTATGCCGCGGTATTGCCGAACGCTATCACGATCCGAAATATCCCAAGGTCATTTTATTCATCGATGAAATGCACACCATTATGCCAGGATGCGAAGGCAGTTCATACAAAGGATTATCGGAAGTGATGAAACCCTATTTAACCGTGGGGGATTTGCACGTGATTGGCGCAACCACATTGGATGAATTCCGTATATTCGTATCTGTTGATCCCGCGATGGATCGCCGTTTTCAAAAGGTAAATTTATCTGTCCCGACGGCGAAACAAACCATCGAAATCGTTAAAAATTTGAAAAAAGGATATGAGAAACACCATAAAATTTCGATTGATGATACCACAATCGAAATCATTGTTGGGTTAACCGAACAACATATGCGCAAACGTAACCAACCCGATAAATCGATCATTATGATGGACGCCGCGATGGCGCACCATGTCAAAGAAAAAGGCACGGGCGGCACGTTGGATGTAAATTCAGTTTATTATATGATTTCCAAAGAAACGGGCATTCATCCCGAAGCATTAAGAAAATGACACTCGCGAATAATTTACTCAATATCCAAAAAAATATTGCCCGCACGCATGCAAAGCAAAAACCAATATTAATTGCCGTCAGCAAACAGCAAAGTGATGAAATATTATCGGATGCATTGGAGAATGGTTTACGTGTGTTTGGCGAAAATCGTGTGCAAGAAGCGCAATTACATTGGCAAAAAAAACGCGCGCACTATCCCGATTTAGAATTACATTTAATTGGCCCGTTACAGAGTAACAAGGCACGTGATGCGATTGCATTATTTGATGTGATTCACACAATTGATCGGGAATCGATTATTGATGCATTATCAAATGAAATGAAAAAACAAAATAAAAACATTCCCTGTTTTGTTCAGGTCAATACAGGTAATGAAGCCCAAAAAGCGGGTATATTACCACATGAATTACCTGCTTTATTGGATTATGCCCGCGCGAGAAATATTGATGTGGTTGGTTTAATGTGCATTCCGCCTGTAAATGATGCGGCAGGCATTCATTTCACGTTTTTGAGAAAACTTGCCCGTCGTTACGGGTTACAAAACCTCAGTATGGGTATGTCAAATGATTATGAAGCCGCGATTAAAGCGGGTGCAACCCATATCCGTGTGGGATCAGCCTTATTTGGCGCGCGCACCTAATTATTCATTATAATACGGCGTGGCGCGTAAATTTGTAATGGCAATGGTTGTATCATTATAATTTTTTTCTGATGAAAAAATTCCTGAAAAGGCTTGTTTTATATCTTCGCCCACTTGCCCCTCTATCATGGCGCTCGCCGCACCTGTGGCTGCGCCCACAGGCCCGCCAAAAATACCGCCGCCAATGACTTCGGCAATGGGTTTAATGACATCACCCGTAATGGCGCGATAAGCCTGCCCGATGATGGGTATATGCTGAAGAGGGTTGATCATATCGAGAAAATCAAGAAACCCAAAATCATCATCTTTTTGTTTTGTTGTATCGACGGGGTTATTGAGAGGCGATGAATTCCACACAGGCATAGATCCTGCCATACGGTTATTTTGTCCCATCACCATTGAAAAGCCCGATGGTTTTGATGAGTCCATAGGCATCGATGACGAGCCATTCAGCCCATTACCAATTGGTGACGGGAATGTCATCATAGTTTCCCCACTCGGCAATTTCTGCCGAGTCATCGGATACATATCATTGTTTTTTACGTGCATTTTACATCCTGTTCCGTATACTCTTGCAATATTAACGCCAAAAATATGTCAGACGATTCATGAAAAAAATTTATTTAGATACTGAATATTTAATCTTACATCATATGGTGAATGAGCAAGCCAAACGCCAAAATTTATGGGTGATGATATCTGATAAAAACAATGCTGATATTACAGTCAATCCATCATCGCTTGGTTTAAAATTCCCATTTCGTATTGGAGAGTTAGTCGATAAAATTTCATACGAAATATCTGGTCGAGGACGGTTTGCCCCCACCGATTCCGATCATGTAATGGGTGATTTTACATTATCAGGCGATGGTAATTTTTTGCACCATACACCAACATCAAAAAAAATTAATTTAACTGACAAAGAATATTTAATTTTAAAATCATTGGCTGATAAGGGGGATGTCGGATTGGACCGTCAAGCATTGTTAAATCTTGTCTGGGGATATGCTGATTCCGCCGAAACCCATACCATTGAGACCCATATGTACAGATTACGGCAGAAATTAGAGCAGGAATTCGGTGATAACTTTGAAATTACCAACACAAATGGGCTTTATCATATTGAACTGAAATAACCACAAAATTCGATTTAGCCTTGTGATCAGAGCATGGCGTCTATATAGTTTTAAAACATGGATTCACTTATTCTCTTTTTCTCTCAAGATTTTATGGGCCAAACTGTTGGGCTTTGGACTGGTTTCCTTACCATTATTCTTACTTTATTAATTTTTGATCTTGCTGTTCTCAATCGCAAAGATGAAGTAATTTCTGCAACAAAGAGCATGGCTTACGCCGCAGGCTATATGGTACTCGCGACTATTTTTGGATTATGGATTTGGAATACCCAAGGCGCAGAAAGTGGCGCGAGCTATTTCACAGCCTATATTATCGAATTATCATTATCGATGGATAATTTATTTGTGATGTCTGTGATTTTATCCTTTTTTGCTATACCCCGAAAATATCAACACCGCGTTTTATTCTGGGGCATTATCGGCGTGTTGGTAATGCGCGGGATCATGATTGCACTTGGTGCCAGCATCATCAACTCATTCTCATGGGTTTTATTGATCTTTGCAGGATTATTGATCATCACTGGTATCAAAATGATGATGCATAAAGATGATGGTGAAGAAAAAGATTTAAATAACAACCCACTTATAAAATTTCTGCAAAAACATCTACGCACAACCAAAGAAATTGATGGGCATGCATTTTTTATCAAACGTCCCCATCCACAAACTCATGAAATGGTATCCTTTGCCACGCCTCTATTCATTGCGCTAGTTTGTATTGAATTGATGGATTTATTGTTTGCGCTCGATTCTGTTCCCGCTGTTCTTGCCATTACCACAGATCCTTTTTTAGTTTACACCAGTAATATTTTCGCCATTCTTGGACTTCGTTCGATGTATTTTGCATTGGCTGCATTTATTGAACGCTTCAAGTATTTGAAATATGCATTGTCTTTGGTTCTAATATTTATCGGCTGTAAAGTATTCTATAGTCATTACATTGCAAAAATTGAACCCTTTGTATCATTATCAATTACCGTATTGATTTTAGCCTGTGGGATCATTTTTTCACTGTTCCGCACCCGTGAAGAGACGTAATATCTAGTTTTTATCTTTTGCACCGCACCAAATAAAAATAGGTTTCTTTCGAATTTCTTTATCCTTTTGTGATCAAATATAAGAATGGTCAAGTTTATCTTGCCAGACAACTCCCTATGGAGTATGTCCCTTTTGACTGATTATACGCTGATCGTATCACGGCAAAAGTTTTAAACCAAAAACAGATTTAAATGAGAGATCATGGAAGCGAACAGCAAATTAAAACCTATTCCTCTTGTTGAGTTAGTCACAGAGCCCTTAAGCATTGCGGATCTAAATGATTTATGCGATTCAACTGATGCTGCCATTGAAGCAGGTGGCGGATTTGGATGGATCAAATTACCTAACCGCGATATTTTAGAGCGGTTTTGGCAAGGCGTTGTCGCTATGCCTGCACGTATGTTATTTGTCGCGCGCCTTGATGGCGTTGTGTGTGGTGCGGCGCAACTTATCCGCCCCGCAAAAAATAACGAAGCGCAAGCCTATGTCGCGCATATCACTGGTTTCTTTATTTCACCTTGGGCGCGCGGGCAGGGCCTATCACGTCGTCTGCTCGATTTCATTGAGAAGACCGCGCTTAAGGAAGGTTTTAAAGTCATCAATTTAGATTTGCGTGAAACGCAAGATGCCGCGATTCAATTATACGAAAGCGCGGGATATAAAATGATTGGTGAGCATCCGATTTATGCTGTGGTGGGTGGCGCGCCCATTAAAGGACGTTATTATTACAAAATCATTGATCCAAATTTAGAATTACCCGCTTAATTATTCATCGCCTCTGCAATGCGGATATAATCATCCACGGTTAAATTTTCAGCGCGAAGTGTTTGGTCAATGCCCGCGCGGTCTAAATATATATGATAATTTGATAATGAACTGCGGATCATTTTGCGACGTTGATTAAACCCTGCCGCCAACACAGATTCTATTTTTTCCCACACAACTTTATCGGTACGATCACGGCGCGGGATAATTTCAACGATGGATGATGTGACCTTTGGGGGCGGTACAAACACATGAGGCGGGAGATCAAATACAATGCGCGCCGTACCTAACCATTGGGTCATTACGCTCAAGCGACCATAGTCTTTGTTATGTGGTTTGGCGACAATGCGGGTTGCAACCTCTTTTTGAAACATCAAAATTAGCCGTTCATACGACATAGGATCGTGATAAATATCATGAAGCCAACGCAGTAATAAAACCGTGCTAATATTATAAGGCAAATTTGCCACGATTACACGCGGAGACGGACATAATGCAGTACAATCAATATTCAACGCGTCCTGTTTAATAACATTTAATTGTCCCTGTGCTGTATCAACTAAACTTTGTAATGCCAGAATTGCACGATCATCATATTCAATGGCGGTCACAGATTGCGCATTCGTGCCTAATAATGATCGCGTTAATCCCCCTGGGCCAGGGCCAATTTCAATGGCGTGGAATGACGAAATGTCACCCGCCGCCTTGACAATTTTATCGGTGACATTTTGATCAAGAATAAAATTTTGCCCGAGTTTTTTTTCAGCACGCAAATTATTTTGTGCCACAACATCACGCAATGATGGCAAATGAGAAAGATCAACCGCCATCAATTATAAACGTGTTTCGATAAAGGCAGAACTGGTCATATCTTGTAAATATCGGCGGGCACCACGATCTAATTTCTCGTTACCCAATCGTTGTAATATCGCTTCACGTGGGGGCAAATCATTCGCCGTGATGATGCGCGAGCCACGCACCACAATAATATGAAATCCATTTAATGTTTTAATGGGTAATGAAATTTCATTCACCGCCATGGCAGGAACGGCGTTTGCAATTTCCTTTGGTAATTGATCTAAACTGACAAAGCCCATATCACCGCCATTGGCGGCTTGTGGTGTTTGGGATAATTGTTGTGCGGCCTTAGGAAATGATTCGGGCCGTTTGCGCAATTCTTCGACGACGCGCGTGGTAAATTGACGCGCTGCATTTTCTTTGCGCGGGTCTGTTAGTGGAATAAAAATTTCAGATAAACGATATTGAGTTTGGCCTATATTTTTTTGTAATTTTTTTATTTCAACATCAATATCTGAATCCATAATTTCAACACGAGGGCGAATTTTTCTTTGAACAATCTTTGTCCACGCAATCTGTGATGCGATTTGATCACGAAGCGTAATAAAATTAACGCCTTGTGATTGTAATATTTTTTTAAATTGTTCGGGGGTGAAATTATTCTGCTGTGCTATTGATGCAAATCCATTATCAATCTCCTTGGTTTCGATTTTGATGCCCAAAGCCTTGGCTTCTTGAATCTTTAATGCCTCATCAACCAACATATTGATAATTTGTGGGCGCAATTTTGCCTGTGTTTCCCCATTCATTGGCAACCCTGTTGATGATGCAATTAATCGAATGCGATCGAGAACATCTGATTGGGTAATCGCATCTTGGTTTACAATGACAGCAATCGCTTCATTATTTTGTGCATAGATAGGTGCAGAAGCAATAACCCCCAAACTAAAAACCGCCATTATTAATAGTAAAATTTTATCCATCATGTCTTATGTTCTTTTCTTATCAGCAAATGGCCCGCCAGATTTAAAATGACCTAAATAAGTTGGTAATATTTCATCCATAACCTTGGGCGTTATATTTAAATCTTTCAAAGTTAATGCGCCCGATGATACAACATTGTCAGTTTCAAGGGAAATAATTTGGTCTTTGGTAAGTAAAGGGGTGGGAAGTAATGAAAAAATAGTCGCCTGAATATTCGCAAACCATACGGGGATTGGCATCAGGTAACGTTTACGGCCCGTGTGAAATTTCAGTTTTTCCATGATGCCCTTGAATGAAATAATTTCAGAACCGCCCAGTTCATAAACCGAACCTTCCTTACCAAACAAGAGTGCATTGATAACTGATTGCGCCACATCTCCAACGTAAACAGGTTGAAACAAAGTATGGCCGCCACCAATTAATGGTAAAAATGGTGATATAGTTGATAATTTAGCAAACATATTAAAGAAATTATCATCAGCGCCAAAGATAACTGAGGGGCGCAAAATAATTGCCGATGGAAATTTTACTAATAATCTATCCTCGCCTTGTTTTTTACTTATGGCATATTGTGATTGTGCACGATCGCAAGCCAATGCTGAAATATGGATTAATTTTTCCGCGTCCGCTTGCCGTGCCGCTTGCGCGATCATTTCAATATAATCCGCGTGAATTTTTTGGAATGTGTGTGTTCCTTTTTCAAATAAGATCCCAAGGCAATTAATAACAGCATAAGATTGCTCTATGGTATTTTGCACAGATTCCAAATTTTGAAAATCGCACGAAATTGATGATATTTGCCCAACACGGCCATATGGTTTTAGAAAATACGCGCTTTGTGGTGAGCGCGTGACCACGCGCACCAACGCACCCTCTTTTGCCAACTTGGCAATAATTGAGCGCCCAACAAACCCCGTGCCGCCAAAAATTGTAATAATTTTACCATCTAATGATGCTGGCATTTTTGTCTCCTTAACAAAGTGACCCTAATTATGCATTTTCTTAAGTACTTGGAAAGAGCATAGATTGATAAGGTTTACCCCTTAATCGAGTGGCCACCATATTGAAAAAGGCTTGAGTTTTCAAAAACTTCTTCTAATCTAATAAGTATATTCAAAGTCTTGGTGTTAATATAATGCCATTACAAGTAAAACAACAGGTTTAAACAAAAAAATGAGCTTTATTCAACGTGGTGAAAAAAATCGTGTAGCAGAAATTTCAAAATCTGCTCTGGACTATATTCAAAAATTAGAACTCTTGGCAACGCCTGAAACCTATGAGGTCTGGTTTACCTATTATGCTCGCTCACGACCAGACCTTATTCGTGCCATTGATAATTTATTTGAAAAGAAAGCGCAGATTACCGATTTGGTTTGCTCTGAACTTTATAACAGTTTTTTAAGTGATTATAAAAATGAAGATCGCATTCGTCAAACGGGTGAACAATTACAAGATACCATTACGTCTGTTTCCGATTCAATGTTATCTGCAAAAAATGTGACGCATAATTATAGTCAAAAATTAGTTGATATTGTTACAAAATTGAACGATTCATCGCCTGAAGATGCAAAAAAATTAATTCAAGATACCAGCAAGGAAACAGAATCAATTATCCTTGAAAACCAAAAATTAGAAGAACAATTAAAACAATCCACCGCTGTTGTCGAAGATTTAAAAAAAGATTTAGAGTTCATCAAGCGCGAAGCTATAACAGATGGTCTAACGGGCCTTTCAAACCGCAAGGCTTTTGATGAAGAAATTGAGAAAATTATTCTGGAATCAAAGGCAGAAAATAAAACATTTACACTACTTATTATTGATATCGATCATTTTAAACAATTTAATGACAAATATGGTCACCAAGTGGGTGATCAGGTATTAAAATTAGTGGCACGCACCCTTAAGGATAGTTTAAAAGGCCGCGATTTTGCTGCGCGTTATGGCGGCGAAGAATTTGCTATTTTATTACCCGAAACACCGAAAGAAGCCGCGATTATGGTGGGTAATTCACTGCGCAAAGCGTTGGCAGGCAAAGATGTGGTCAACCGCACGACAGGTGATGTATTAGGGCGCATCACCATGTCAATTGGCGTTGCAGAATTTGCGCCTGATGCGACTTCAGAAATATTGATTGAACGCGCCGATAAGGCTTTGTATGAAGCAAAAAATGCAGGACGAAATCAAGTCGTCGCAAGCCTATAGATTTTTATAAGGCCATTTGTCACAAAATGTTTTTTATATTATGATGTCGATCATGAAATTTGAATCGGCAGAACCGCCAAAACCCGTTTACGAAAAACGCTTTTATCAGGTTATTTTAACTCATGGTTTGATCGGTTTTGAAATCGAGGCAACAGATCAATGGCCCGATGAACCTTGTGCATGGTTTGAAAAAAACGATATTATTTTTTATCATCACCAAGGATTATTTCTTATCTTGCCTGATATTGATCCTTCGTTAATGGCCGAAATACAGCACAATAAATGCATCATTATTGATGAAAAACATCGCCGCCGTTTATCCGATTCCCCATCACCTTTTGGTGTTATGCCCCAAGGCACTGCTCGCCTTTACGAGGTACCATTAATTGAGGCCACCACAAATGACCCTATAAAAGATATTTTTCGTTCGGCAAGCGCCAAAGAAAGTGATATTGTGTCTGTGTTTAATGCTGATTCATAACTTGTTTGGAGTATCGCGATGAAAATTATTTTGTCCCTTTTGGTTTTAATTATTTTGTCTGTTGCGAGTTATGCCGCGTTTCAATTGATTATCTTTGAACCGAAAGTTCCTGCACCTCTTGTGTTTGATGATGCCGTTGATCCCACAATGGTAAGCGAAAGCGTCGTGTCAGAAACAAATAGTTTACCGCTAACCCCCCAACAAGAAGAGCAAAGTAAAAAAGCAATTAATAAAATTTCAGATATCATAATTGAAATAAAAGCCTTTGAAGATAAAGTTCCAGTTGCCGCTAAATCTACAATGGAAATTTTAAGTGGGGCTATGTCAACGGTGCGCCTTCCCGCTTATCTTTTATCCGCCACGGTTGATGCTTCACAAAAACGAACCCAACAGAAGCTTAGCTTTGATATATCAACCATTCAATCAGCCGAAACTTTAGGGATAGATAATATAGTTTGTGAATTAAATGGGGGCGCTATTAGCGCTATGTTATTAGGTAGTGATACCAATAATTCAATTACGTGCACACAAAATGATGCATCAAAAAATATTGATCAATTATTTATTGGCGGAAGCGGTGATGACACTATTTCTGATTCATTTGGCAACCGCGTTGTAAATGGCGGTGGCGGTAATGATACAATTCAATTAGGCTCTGGTCGAAGCATCGTTGTCATTGATGAAGGGTGGGGTCAGGATAAAATCACTTTTGATTGCGCAGGAGCATCTGTCAGTGAGGCTCAAAAGCCCGCCAATAATGATATTCCATGGACATCATCTTTTATCAATTTCGTTGTGGTATCACCCAAATTATCAATGTCTGATTTGGAATGGGATGGCCTGACCTTAAAACGTAAGGGATCTGCTGATACCCTCACTGTGAATGAAAAATGCTTTACTCTCATCACACAAAATTGAACGACGATCCGCCATATTTACAAAATCTGAACCCCCCACAACGCGACAGCGTGTTAACAGTGGAAGGGCCAGTGTTGGTGTTGGCGGGCGCAGGGACAGGAAAAACACGTGCATTAACATCACGTTTGGCGCATATTTTATACAATAATTATGCCTTCCCATCACAAATTTTAGCGGTGACATTCACTAACAAGTCTGCACATGAATTAAAAGAACGCGTGTCAAAATTATTAAACGGGCAACCTGTTGAGGGATGGTGGCTTGGTACATTCCATTCGCTGTGTGCGAAAATGTTACGCCGTCATGCGCCATTGGTTGGATTACAATCTGATTTTACTATTTTAGATTCCGACGATCAGTTACGCTTGATTAAACAAATTTTAGAAGAATTAAATATTGATCCCAAGAAATCACCACCCAAAATGGTGCAATCGATCATTGAAAGATGGAAAGACCGTGCACGATTACCATCCGCCATTTCATCACATGATGCAGGTGATGCTGCCGAAGGTAAAATGGTACAGATATATACATTATATCAAACACGCCTCAAAAACCTAAATGCCTGTGATTTTGGTGATTTATTATTGCATATGATCACGATTTTTAATGATACATCAAATGGAGTGTTGGCTGATTATCACCGCCGTTTCAAATATATCATGGTTGATGAATACCAAGATACAAACGTTGCGCAATATTTATGGTTGCGTCTGCTTGCCCAACAATCACACAATATTTGTTGTGTGGGTGATGATGATCAATCCATTTATGGATGGCGCGGCGCCGAAGTTGGAAATATTTTACGATTTGAAAAAGATTTTCCCAATGCAAAAATCATTCGCCTTGAACAAAATTATCGATCAACCAATCATATCCTAAAAGCCGCAAGTGCGGTGATTGCCAATAACGAAGGTCGTTTGGGAAAAACATTATGGAGTGATGAAGGCGAAGGTGAGAAAATTTTCACCCAAGCGCTGTGGGACGGTGAGGCCGAGGGGCGTTTTGTTGCTGAGCAAATTGAAACTCTGCGCCGTCAGGGCGAAAAATATATCACCATGGCGGTATTGGTGCGCACCAGTTTTCAAATGCGCGAATTTGAAGATAAATTTATTCAAAATGGTATTCCATACCGCGTGTTTGGCGGCCCACGATTTTATGAACGGGCAGAGGTGCGTGACTCGCTTGCCTATCTGCGCGTTATTGCGCAACCAAATGATGATTTAGCATTGGGACGCATCATTAATTTACCTAAGCGCGGTATTGGTGACACCAGTATACAATTATTTCATGAAACAGCGCGCGCGCAAAATATTTCAATGTATGTCGCCATTCAAAAATTAATTGATCAAAAAAATTTAAAACCAAAATTGCATCAAACTATATCTGAATTTATTGCGCAATGTGAGGGATGGCGTAGCTTAATATCATCAACCCCACCATCCGAATTAGCCCAGAAAATATTAGAAGAATCGGGTTATATCGCCATGTGGCAGAATGACAAAACCCCTGAGGCCGCAGGCCGCGTGGAGAATATCAAAGAATTTATTTCAAGCGTTGGTGAATTTGAAACATTGACCGAATTTTTGGAACATGTGGCATTAGTTTTAGAATTACAATCGAATAACGATAACCAAGATTACGTATCAATCATGACATTACACGGCGCCAAAGGATTAGAATTTAACAATGTATTTTTGCCAGGATGGGAAGAAGGATTATTCCCATCACAGCGCAGCATGGATGAAAACGGCATGGCAGGATTAGAAGAAGAACGTCGCCTTGCCTATGTCGGTATCACCCGCGCACGGCGCAAGGCGTTTATATCCTATGTCGGTAACCGTCGTTTATATGGATCATGGGTCAATGCATTACCATCGCGCTTTATCGATGAATTACCAAAAGAATCAATCACTGCCAACGCCGTACAAGGTTTGTATGAACCCACCAAACAACGGTCAGGATTTTATGACGGGAATTTATCATCGCCATCCCCATCACCAGTTCGGAAAATAAGCTCTAACCATCTGGCCGACCACGAAGATGGGTTTAATATTGGTGCGCGCGTGCACCATGAATCATTTGGTTTAGGGAAAGTCATTAACCGCGCAGGGCGGAAATTAGATATTTTATTCTTTTCTGACGGGGCCACACGCCGAATCATGGATAATTTTGTAACCTTGGCCGATGAAAATGACCAAAGTTAAGATGTCTATAGGGGTTTGATAATCCGATCAAAATCATCTATAAATCCTTACAACAAAGGATATAGAAAACATGCCACATGACGGTCTGAATAAAACCATTTTTGATTTAACCGAAACGATCAAACAAACAGTGATGATCACACCGCATCGCGCCGGATGGCCATTTATTATTGGCTTTGCCATTGCATCACTATTAATATCTTTGGTGTGGGATGGATTTGTTTTAATCGGTTTAGTTTTAACATTATGGTGCATTTATTTCTTCCGCGATCCTGCGCGGATTGTCCCCACACGTGATGGATTAATTATCTCTCCTGCCGATGGGCGCGTGACAGATGTCACCGAAGGTTGTGCGTTGCCACGTGAATTAAGCGGCAAAGATGAGGACGAGGGTGATTACACGCGCATCAGTATTTTCTTAAGCGTGTTTAACGTGCACGTAAATCGTATTCCCGTATCAGGCGTTGTAAAAAAATTAGTTTACAAACCAGGTTTATTTTTAAATGCGGGTGACCCACGCGCGAGCTTTGAAAATGAACGTTGCGCGGCGTTGATCACTCATGAATCAGGTAAAGAATTTGGCGTTGTTCAAATTGCGGGTTTAATCGCACGTCGTATTTTGTGCGATATCCAAGAAGGTCAAGATGTGAAAAAAGGCGAACGTTACGGCATTATTCGTTTCGGATCACGCGTTGATATTTATTTGCCCGAAGGCGTTGCACCCATGGTTGCCGTTGGTCAAACCATGATTGGTGGTGAAACCGTATTGGCTGATTTCATGTCATCTGAAACTGCACGCGATACGCAAGTGATCTAACACATCATGGAACCACAACAACAACCACATATTATTCATCCATTCCCCGACCCATCATCACATGATGCGGGCCATCATGGAAATCAGGCAAAGCCTGTGTTATCCATCGCCAAATTAATTCCGAATTGTTTGACATTATCGGCATTAATTGCGGCGGTAACATCAGTGCAATTTGCGGTGAATGGAAAATTTGAATCAGCGGTGATTATGTTGTTGTTATCGGCAATTTTAGATTTGCTTGATGGTGCAGTTGCACGCGCATTAAAGGCGCAATCAGAATTTGGTGCGCAACTTGATTCGCTCTCTGATTTCCTTGCATTTGGCGTCGCGCCATCTATTTTATTATATGAATGGGCGTTAGGTGATGCGGGTAAATTGGGATGGATCGCAACCATTGTATTGCCTGTGGCGGCAGCGTTACGTTTAGCGCGTTTCAATGTCATGACAAAGGAAACTGATATAACGCCCGCATGGAAAAAGAAATTTTTTACAGGCGTGCCAACCCCCGCAGGCGCAGGATTGGTCATGTTACCCATTTATATTTGGTTTATTTCGCCTGATACATTCACCGTATTTTCATTCGCAACGCCGTTAATTGCCGTCTGGACAATTTTAATTTCAATGATGATGATTTCACGTTTGCCAACATTTTCATTCAAAGGATTGGAAATGCCGCAACGATTTATGTTGCCAACAATGGGCGCATTTGCATTGACCATCGCAGCCTTAATTCACGCGCCATGGTTTACATTAACCGCCATTATGTCGATTTATTTGGCATCAATGCCATTTATATATAATAGCTATCGCAAGCACGAGAAACGTAACAGCGCCACAAGAGAAGATTTTTCATCACTCGCCTTTGGCATTTCATTGCCACATAAAAAAGACAAAGATGATGATCAAGATGAATTTATTTAATTATTAAGCCATAGACGGCGCAGGCATGCCCATCATTGGCTGTGGTGTTTTTGGTGCATTTTCTGCCATACGATAACCTTCAAAACGCGGGGCGTCCATATCACCACCATCATTTGTACCGCCATATTGCGCGCCCATTTTGGTTGCGGCAGCAACGCGAATTTCTTCGTATTTATTCAAGTGAGTTTGAATATTTTGATATAATTTATCCAAAGAATCGCCAGAACTAAAGATTCCCGTAACAGAAGTAAGCGCAGCATAACCAGCGCCCAAGGCAGGATTCGCCATTGTTAGGGCAGCTGTTGTCAGACCATCTTTTGCCAATGATCCAACCAAATTTGCGCCATTATTCTGAGCATGTTCAATATCTGAAAACGCTTGCGACATGGTTGAACTTGCAGCATATCCGTCTGGACCTGTTACATTTCCAAACACATCCATATAAAAACCTTCGAATCCAGATTGCTGTGTTGGAGAAGTTCCTGCAGACGCTAATTGACGATTTTCAATTTCTTGTGCCATGGCACGTAAGACAGGAACATTATTTTCGTATTGGCGCGCCGCCAACTGTACGGCGCCCGCTTTATTTTGGGCAGTACCCGATAAATCAATTCTTGTTGCCGATAATGCCCGAACCATAAATACACACCCTTTAAATTTTTCTTATTTTTATCTTATGTCCTTTTATATTATGTCCAAAAAGTTAACGCCAGCCTAAAAATACCCTGCTTTCCATCTTTTTTTATGAAAATTAATCGGATATCTTAATCCGGCGGTATGACAGGGCTTCGGCCACGTGATTTGCCTGAATGTCATCAAAATCCCCCGCCAAATCAGCCACCGTACGGGCCACCTTTAAAATACGGTGCCATGTCCGCGCCGATAGGTTCATTTTGGTCGCCGCCCGTTCCATCAGGCTGCGCGCCTCGGACGTCATTGCCGTTACATCATCCAATAATTTACCTGAGGCATGGGCGTTAATTTCGACATCGGCATTAAACGATTCAAACCGTGATTTTTGCCGCGCGCGTGCCACCATAATGCGGTCACGTATAATGGATGATGATTCCCCTGTTGGTGCATTTGTTAAATCCATTACCGATACGGGCGGGACATCCACATGCATATCAATACGGTCAAGTAATGGCCCCGATAATTTTGATTGATAATCATCGCCGCATCGTGGTGCTTTGGTGCATTCTTGTGAAGGATCACCCAGATATCCGCACCGACATGGATTCATCGCCGCGATTAATTGAAACCGCGCAGGATATGTGACGTGATAATTTACGCGTGCAACCAATGTTTCACCACTCTCTAATGGTTGGCGCAATGATTCAAGTGACGCCCGCGGAAATTCGGGCAATTCATCCAGAAACAAAACACCGTGATGCGCGAGTGATATTTCACCCGGCTTTGCACGTGCGCCTCCACCAATTAACGCGGGTAATGATGCGGTGTGGTGAGGGTCACGATATGGTCTGTGCGCCACCAAACCGCCTTCAGGCAATGATCCCGCAATTGAATGAATGATTGATATTTCTAAGGCTTCCTTAGGCGATAATGGCGGTAAGATTGATGGCAAACATGATGCCAGCATTGATTTTCCCGACCCAGGCGGACCGATCATCAATAAATTATGACCGCCTGCGGCCGCGATTTCTAACGCGCGTTTTGCGGTTTCTTGTCCTTTGACTTCCGCCAGATCACGCGGGAATTTTATATCGCTATCACGTAATTTTGGTATGGGCGGTGTCATCACCTGTACGCCCTTGGCATGATTGATAAATTGCAACAATGTGCGCGGGGCGAGTACATCGCCCGACCCCGCCCATGCCGCCTCTGCGCCCGTATCATGTGGACAGATCAAACCCATATTTTGTTCATGTGCATGAAGTGATGCGGGAAGAACACCCGCAACGCTACGCAATGTTCCATCCAAACTTAATTCACCAAGTGCATAATAATTTTGCAAAACATCAGATGGCAACACCTCCATCGCGGTCAAAATCCCAAGCGCGATGGGAAGATCATAATGTGATCCTTCCTTTAAGACATCCGCAGGGGCAAGATTGACCGTTAAACGTTTCGACGGGAGCGATAAACCCATGGCGTGCAGGGCGGATCGAACACGTTCACGACTTTCGGCGACCGCCTTATCAGGCAAACCAACAATTGAAAACGCCACCAAACCAGATGAAATTTGCACTTCAACATCAACGTCAATTGCCTTAACCCCTTGAAAGGCAACGGTTTTTACCTTCGCAACCATAATATTCCTTTTCTCTCCCGCCTTATTCATAGCCGATCTTAACCACATAGTAAACTTTTTGGCGTGAGATAGGGCGCATGATGAATATGTTGACCGCACATGATTTCACCAAACTCGCCGAGGAGCTTACACTTCCAGTGGTGGTGAGGGATTCGCTCGAACACAATTGTGTGTCGACCGAAAATAAAATGATCATGGCATCATTATTGACCGATATGAGTGCAGGGCAGTTATTATTATCACTTGCATGTACATTACGATTAATCGCCGATCATAAATCAGACGAACCAGATATTGCGAAATCATTATATTATCATGCTGATTTTATGCTGGATGATTATGCACCATACTGGCGCCACGAAGGCAAAACATTATTTCCTGCCGAATGGATTGTGCATATTCAAGAAGATTTAGAATTATTGCATGAAATTTTAAATTTAACGCGCGATGCATTCGCTTATCGTGATGACACGATCTATAATTTATGTGAGATTTTAATTGATTATACCGCCGCAAAATTAGAGTCGGATTCAGATCACAATGTATCAGAAGCCAATATCAGCGATTTGCAAATTGATATTGATTATCCATCAAACGTGATTGCATTTCCGATGGATCGCATCAATCAATCACGCGCCTAATATTATTCGCCTAACATCCGTCCCAATTGTTTTCCACCGATGATATGCACATGAAAATGGGGAACTTCTTGCCCGCCATGTAAACCTGTGTTCGCAATAATACGGCATCCCGATTGATTGACGCCCAACATTGTTGCAGCATCACTGACCGCTTTATAAAACCCTTGAATTTCGGTGGCTGATGCACGTGCACCAAAATCAATCATGTCAACATACGCGCCCTTCGGAATAACCAACACATGCACAGGGGCTTGCGGGTTGATGTCATGAAATGCCAACGCATGGTCAGTTTCAAGAACTGTTTTATTTGGAATTTCACCACGTAAAATACGCGCAAAAATATTATTTGAATCATAAGCCATAAAGATTCCTTATTAAAAGAGTAACATGATCATAACATTATCACATATTTAATGTCACGGGAGCGGGATCAGTTACAGGCAATATATCCGCAGTTTGTTGAGTGGGCAACAAAGTCGGTTGCGGTGGTCTTAATGATACGGGTAGAAAATTATCTCGCGCAGAATGCGGTGAAGTTGGTGATGGCGTCTGTGTAGCAAGATATGGATACACACCAGAGAAGTTTATGCGCACTGATGATGTTATATAAGGAGATAAAGGAGTTTGTTGCTGATAATTGGCCACCAACGATGCGGGCGTGAATTCATTGCGTACCTGCCGAAATGCATTTAACAACGTCGTATCGCGTAAACGATACCATCTATTTTCAGGGCTTACACCTTGCGCCACGCCTGTTTCGATACCATAGACAAAATGACCATTTATGCGAGCGCTGCCCATGATATGGGCACCAGAATAACGGACATAACCTGTTTTTAAATCTTCAATGAAAATATTTTCACGCGCGGCAATAGCGTCACGATCGGCCAATAATGCACTAGTCGGATTCAATCGCGGTAGGGAAGATATATTTGGATCTGATTCATCATATTCTATGCGCGATTGACCAAAATATTGACGCATCTCATTTGGGTATTCACGTTGGGCATAATGCAGAATGCGAAATAAATCACGAATCGTTGTGTAATGCTGCGCACAATTCTGTGAAACATTGAATAAGAAAAGTCCATTTGGATTAATAAAATTGGTATTTTCAGCGCCTGCTAATCGAGAAATTCCATTCATACGATTTACAAACGCTGTTTCACCGCCAGGATATGCACGTGCCAATGAAATATAAATTCCATTTTGAGAGGCAGAACTAGCGCGAAGAGCATTTTCGAGCGTTAATGTTCTGCCCGCTGATAATTTATCACCATTATATCCATCTTGTGATGGTGCAACTATGATGTTTTGTGTCAACGACATTTGATCATTACGAATGGCTTCTAAAACAACAAGTGTTGATACAATCTTTGTAAGTGAAGCAGGATGAAATCGTTCATCAATATTTCCATGAGATGATAAAATGTCACCTGAGGTTGCGTCCGCGACCGCCCCCGCACGTACAATATTTTCCCGCGTACAAGTAGCGTGTGCAAAGCTTGGCGTTAGTATCGACAACGCCATTGCCATAGGGAGGGAGGATGAAACGCCACGCATAAAAAACCTTTGTTTTATCAAACTATCTAATCATGACTCTTTCTTTTGATGCAAGAAAAACGCGCGGCATTTATCATTTTTTAAAAATATTAATAATTAAGGTTAATGATTCAGTGAACGGATAATCTCAACCCCTTTATTAGGTAGATCTTTGTTCAAAATGGACTCTGTTTTTGACTTAGTTTTAAACCGTTTATATTTGTCGATATTCTCATCCAACAAGGTGCGCACATGCTGATCACGACTAATGCCTGTGGCATGCCCTACCGACATCACGACCAAACGATCATCGGGTTTTGATGGGTCTTTATACAATGTGATTAAATGCCACCCTGAATAACAGGTGTAACCTGTTTTTCCACCAACAACCCCCTTGTAAGGATTGGCTCTGCGTGATGATGCATTTTGTAGTAAATTATTTGTAGCGGAAAGTGGTTTGGCTAATCCGTTAATATATACTTTTGCCTTACCATCAAATTGACTGTACTCATGTTCATATTCAGTTTCTAAATAGCGTAATAATTTTGCTAGTTCATGTAATGTCGTGCGTTGTTGTGATTTCGAAGATGATGTCGGCCATCCTGTTGTATTAACAAATTTTGTATGTGTTAGGCCCAATGATTTTGATTTGTGATTCATCCGCCGAACGAATGTTTCCATACCAATTTTTATCGCAACGCCATCAAGTGCATTATTAAGTGATCCCGTGGCAACACCTTGGATCGCTTCCTTGACCGTCATTGATTTAATAGAGGCGGTACGCCCATCAATCTGACCACGCGCCCGTACCAATTGAATACGGTCAGAATAATCAATCTCACCCGCCCGAAGTGCATCAAAAATAACCATTAATGAGACGAGTTTAGTCAATGATGCCGGATGAAATAAAGCATTTGCATTTTTTTCAAAGAGAACGTCACCAGATTTTAAATCAAATATTAAATCAGCGCGCACGCGATTTGTTGTTCCCTGACAATTATCAGCATTATAACCTGCTGTGGCTGGTGATGAAAAGGAGACAAGAGAAATATAAACGGCCAGAATAGCCAAAAACACGAATCGCATTTAGAAATTGTAACGCAATTCGTGTCTTTCACAAAAATAAATATAAAATTTAGGCTGCTAATTTTTGAATAGCGGCCTCAGCGATGGCAATCTTCTCGGCAGCATTGGGCATATTTGTTCCCTCTGCGGCAATGATCTCAATATCATTGATCCCCATAAACCCTAAAATGGTTTTGACTGTAGGGGTTAGGAAATCAACAGGTGCGCCAATTGGTACGCCGCCAGTCGCAATGATTAAATATGTTTTACGGTTCTTAAGAAGAGAGTCAAACCCACCCTCTGGTTTAAATTTAAAGGTACGACCAACGCGCACCACCAAATCAAACCATGCCTTTAAAACGGCAGGCATAGTGAAATTCCACATTGGGACAGCGATGATTAAACCATCGGTTTGTTCTAATTCATCAACCATTTTTTCTGAAACGGCAATCAATTCTTTCTGTGTACCTGAGCGCGCGTCGGTTGGTGTGTAAAAAGCCCCAATCATATCAGACGATACAAACGGAAGCCCTTCATAAAGGTTTCGTGTTGTTACCTGTAATTCAGCATGATTTGATTTTAATTTATTCACTAATTGATCAGCTAATTTATTCGATACGGAATCACCGCGTGGTGAAGATTGAATGTAAAGTAAGTGTTTCATGTCATAAGCTTTCTTGTGTTTGTTATAAATCAATAATTAATATTTCAGCATCAGTTTGCGCAGTGATTGCCAATGAGGATTGGTTTTCAATTTCAGCGCCATCACCTTCAGATAATGTTTGACCATCAATTGTAACATCTCCTTTTGACACAATCACATAAGATTGACCAGAGTGAGATTGATGAGAGATTTGGTTTCCCTTTTCAACAATGCCGCCATATATGCTGGCGTCTTGGTGAATATATAAAACCTGACTCGCGTCAATTTGATCTTTATGAATATCACGACCAGTGACTAATAATTTTAGATTTTCATTAGCAGGGGCGTGCGGGAATTCTGCCTGATCCCAACGCGGGGTTACATTTTCTTCGCGCGGTAAAATCCAAATTTGAAATAATTTTGTGGGATTGTTTTTGTCGCTATATTCGGCATGCGTAATACCAGTGCCCGCACTCATCACTTGCACATCACCCGCTTTGGTTACGCCTTCATTGCCCAAACTATCACGATGGACAACACTGCCTTCGCGCACATAGGTAATAATCTCCATATTCTTGTGTGGATGTGGATCAAATCCCTGACCAGCCGCAATCAAATCATCATTGATCACGCGCAAATTACCAAAGCCCATCCGCTTAGGATCGTAATAATGACCAAAACTAAAATGATGATGCGCGTTTAACCATTCATTTTGAAAACGTCCCAGATCTTTTTTTCTATAAATTTTCATGTTCATCCTCCTTTTGTTAACTTTTTAAATATAGAAGCCGTTAACCTTTTGTCCAGTTTAGAAAAAACCAAGTTGGTGTTTTTGTTTTTTCGTAACAAAAGATTCTTTGAGTCAAAAGTACGATTTTTTTTGAGGGGTAATGAAAAAGGTGATATAAGTATGTTCTAATCTAAAAAAATAAAAAAGTTGAACAGGAAATTGGAGGCATAGCATGCCGAAAAATGGTTATTGGATCGAATGCATACCATTGCATTCTGTAAATTCAGAGCACGTTCAGATATTTCAACTACAAAACCTTGGGAATCTGGGTCAAAACCAGAATATGGCCGAGGATTTGTACGGAGCAGCCACAGAATCATTCCCTGATTTGGTGGTGACGGCTCCATCACCAGACAAAGCGATTGAAAAATTGCGCGATCGCTTGCGTTGCGTACGCAAAGATTATGAAATGACGGGAAAGGTTTTACCGGCACTGGATAATCCCGTACGTCCGCCACAACGACTCCGCCAAGTGCAAGGTTGGATTTCAGTATATGTCGATATAACGACAATCTGTGGAAGCGGACAATAATTATTCGATCAAGGTTTTGACAAAATCGGATAAATGTACAACGCGACGACGTTTGGCGCGTTCTGCATCCAAAATTGCCTGCGCTTGTGCGATCGAATAATCCAAATCATTATTTATAATAATGTATGTATATTCGCTGTAATGCGATATTTCATCGGCAGCTTTTTTCATGCGCTCAACAATCACACTCTCTTCATCTTGTTGGCGGGCACGCAAACGACGTTCCAATTCATCTTTGGAGGGCGGGAGAATAAATACAGTGACGATATCATCGTCTAATTTTTGTTTTAATTGTTGTGTACCCTGCCAATCAATGTCGAAAATAATATCTTGAGAATTTTCAAGAGCTTGCTTTACAGGCTCGAGTGGCGTGCCGTAATAATTACGAAATACTTTGGCATGTTCAAGTAGTTCATCATTTTTGACCATTTCATCAAATTTATCTTTGCTGATAAAATGATAATCTTTGCCATCAACTTCGCCGGGGCGAGGCGAACGTGTAGTCACAGATACAGATACACTTAGGTTTGGGTTCCGCGACAAAAGCGCACGCGAAATCGTCGTTTTTCCAGCGCCAGATGGCGAAGAGAGGACAAAGAGCAGTCCGCGACGTTTTACAGTTGATCGTAACATGTTCCGACTTTAATCTATTTTATGCGAATTGCAATCCATCGGGAGTAAAAACCATTCCAACTTTTACCAAAAATATATTAATTACAGGGGCCTCCAGTGGACTGGGTAAGGCTCTCGCTATTCATTATGCATCGCATCATAATGGAATGCCTGTGCAATTATTTTTAGGCGGACGTAATGCAAACGCGTTACAAGACACCGCAGATCGATGTAGAAATTTTGGTTGTGATGTTCATAGTTTTGTTAGTGATGTCACCGATAAAGATATTATGCATCACTGGGTTTTAGATTGTGACCGCCGGTTTACATTAGATATCGTGATTGCAAATGCAGGAATTTCTGGTGGTACGTTGGGGCGCGATGCGGCCGCATGGATGGAATCAGACCAATCGATTTTTGATGTGAATCTAAAAGGTGTGTTAAATACAATATCGCCCATCATTCCCCGATTTTGTAATCGTAAGGCAGGGCAAATTGTCTTGATCAGTTCACTCGCGGGGTTTGCCCCATGGCCAGGCGCACCCGCTTATGCCACCACCAAGGCGGCAGTTCGAATATACGGAAATGCGCTGGCGGGTCGTCTGCGTGATTATAACGTTTTTGTTACAACGATTTGTCCTGGGTTTATTCATACGCCCATGACAGATGTAAATGAATTTCCGATGCCAATGAAAATGAATGCACCCAAAGCTGCTGCCAAAATCGCAAAAGCGATCGCAAAAAAACGCATTCAATATAGTTTTCCATGGCCAATGGCACTAATGGCGCAATTTTTAGGCCTGATTCCTCCCCCTTTGGCACAAATTCTTTTAAAAAAGGCACCAGAAAAGCCATAAAATGCCAAAATTCTTATAAAAAGCTTGGCAATACTATTAAGAACGTGTAATTCTTAACGATGGTAATATGAATAATATATTCATATTTACTAATATAAAAACAGCTTATGTTGCGTTTTTACAGCCCCTTTAGGAATAGGGACATGGATTTCAAAATGGATTTGAGTGTTGTTGAGGCCAAGGCGGAATCCGCAGTGTCTCTGTTAAAAGCTATATCAAATGATAAGCGGCTTTTAATCTTGTGCGCCCTGCATCGTGGTGAACGCAATGTGGGCGAATTGGAGCATATTGTTGAACTCAGTCAATCAGCGCTTTCCCAACATCTGGCGCGATTGCGCCATGATAATTTGGTCGTAACGCGCCGTGATGCCCAAACCGTTTATTACTCATTGGTCAATGAAGATGTAAAGCGTGTTTTATGGGCACTTTATGATATTTATGGCTGTCCAGTCGAAGGCGTGCAATAACATAAAC